>DASVMC010000326.1:0-4559 GCA_036384555.1 Niabella sp.
ATCGCTCAGCCCTCAGATCAGGCAGAACCCGTCCGTTCCTTTACAATAGCATTCAATGATTTTATCCGGGCAAATATCCAGATGCCGCCGATAAAGGCCGCAATGGCAATAATGAGGAAGAAGATTTTTTTATCAGCAAAATGATCCCACTGGCTTGCCATAACCCCCGCTACTTTACCTCCCAGTGAAGTGGAAAGGAACCATCCTCCCATCATCAGCGCTGTAAGCCTTGGAGGAGAGAGCTTAGAAACAAAGGATAGGCCAATGGGGCTTAATAATATTTCACTGATGGTAAATACAAAATAGGTAATGAAGAGCCAATAGGCAGCTGTTTTGTTGGTGTAGACAGAGGGGACGGACATTACGGCGAATACCATTGCGAGGGCGGAGAGTCCGGAAATGAAAAGCGCAAGTCCGAATTTAGCAGAGGTGGAGGGCTCGCGGCGCCGTTTTCGAAGCCAAACCAATAGTCCCACCAATATAGGAGTCAATACCACAATGAAGAAGGGGTTAATCGACTGGAATAATTCAGTATTGGCCAGCCGCTCAATCTTTCCGTTGGGCCATTCTGACTTAGGCACATTATTATAATAGGGGTCCGGCCCGGGTACCTGTATCACCTTCGTTGCAGAATCTACCAGGTTACCACTTGCCAGCAGCCAATCCTTTCCTTTTACAGACTGGATAGCGGTACTGGTATCTGTTATGGGAATCAGACGGGCATCTACTTTATCAGTCTGGCGCAGGGTATCTGTTACTTTCTCCAGAAAACCAAGCTTTCCGGCGATCTGTTCCGTAGTGCCGCTTACTTTCCGGTCGGTATAGGTTTGTGCCCAGATCGTAAGTCCGGTAGAATTTTGATTATAGATGGTCCAGAAGATGATCGATATTGCAAAGATGAATAACAGGGCACCGATCGAACGCTTGTCAGATCCGGAGGCCTTGCGCCAGATATTCACATAAAACAGAATCACCGGCACACAGGCAAACATAAAGGCATCATTGGAGTCAGAGCCAAACAGGTTAC
Organism: Niabella sp.; assembly: GCA_036384555.1. Lineage (GTDB taxonomy): Bacteria > Bacteroidota > Bacteroidia > Chitinophagales > Chitinophagaceae > Niabella. Next base: position 1,028 of record DASVMC010000326.1, read on the forward strand.
CGGGAATCATCCATCCGATCACTGCCGCAACAATGGCTGGAAGGAAAACATACAAAAGGATCTTTGACATGGGCATGTCTTCTTTCTGCACCGGTTTTTTAATATCTCCTTCCCGTACATATTTTAACTGAGTAGCCAGCCAGATCAGTCCCAGGATCAGTCCCACACCGGCGGCAGCAAAAGCATAACCCCATCCGTAGGTATTGCGTAAGTAAGCGGCGGCAAAATTGCAGAACAATGCGCCGATGTTTACCCCCATATAAAAGATATTATAGGCATTATCTTTTAGTGGTTTTAACTCTTCCCGGTTATAAATATTGCCCAGAATGGTGGAGATATTGGGCTTAAAAAAGCCGTTTCCTATACAAATCAGTCCAAGTGAGATAAACATGGCTGTATCGCCCGGGATTGCCAGGCCGATATATCCGGCTGCAAGAAGAGCACCTCCTAAAAAGATAGATCTGATGTACCCGAGATACCGGTCAGCCAGCAAGCCCCCGATAAAGGGAGTTAGATAAACCAGTGCTATAAAAGTTCCTACAATATCAGCGCCGGTTTTATTATCAAATCCTTTACCACCGGTTTTATTATCTGTAAGATAAAGGAACAAGATGCCTACCATTAAATAATAACCAAACCGTTCCCACATTTCAGTAATGAATAGCACAACCAGTGAGCGATGATGTTTTGCCTTAGGGGGTATCTGATTCATATTTTCTTTTTAAGAATTATCGGCCAAAGTAATGAAAAATCAGGAATCGTCTTTTTTTTTCATTTTATGGCTATCTTTCGAGCCGGAAAAGTTGATTTAAAATAAAAGGAATGAAAATACTTGTTTTGGGAAGTGGTGGAAGGGAGCATGCCCTTGCATGGAATATGAGCGTTCGCGGCCAGCATGAACTGTTTATTGCACCGGGGAATCCCGGAACGGCCGCCCTGGGCACCAACGTAGATCTGGGTGTCAATGATTTTAAGGGTATCGGTGCTTTTTGTAAGGAAAAGGGTATTGAAATGGTAATAGTAGGTCCTGAAGAGCCCCTGGTAAAAGGGATCTGGGATTTTTTTAAGGCGGACAATGTGCTGAAAGACCTGTTATTGATTGGTCCCTCGCAACTAGGCGCACAGCTGGAAGGCAGTAAGGCATTTGCCAAAGCCTTTATGGAGCGCCAACAGATTCCGACAGCGGCCTATAAGGAATTTACAATAAGCAATTTTGAAGAAGGGAAAGCATATATCAATAGCCATACCCTGCCGGTTGTTCTAAAAGCTGACGGACTGGCCGCCGGAAAGGGAGTGGTCATTTGTCAAAATCATGAAGAGGCAGTAGCGGAATTTGAGGCCATGATACAGGAATCCAAATTTGGGGAAGCCAGCCGGAAAGTGGTGGTGGAAGCATTCCTGGCTGGTATCGAAATGAGCGTGTTTCTGGTTACCGATGGCAAAGAATATGTATTGCTGCCGCAGGCAAAAGATTATAAACGCATAGGCGAAAAGGACAGCGGGCTGAATACGGGCGGAATGGGAGCAGTAAGTCCTGTGCCCTTTGCTGATGCAGGATTTATGCAAAAAGTAACGGAACGCATCATCCGCCCTACCATAGAGGGGCTCCATAAAGAAAAGATCCCTTATACCGGGTTTGTTTTTATCGGCCTTATAAAAGTAGGTGATGATCCTTTTGTGATTGAATATAATTGCCGTATGGGCGATCCGGAAACGGAAGTGGTAATGCCCCGTTTAAAGACAGACCTCGCGGCTATCTGTAAGGCCGCGGCACAAAATAAGCTGTCGGAAGTCAGCATTGAAGAAGATCCCAGAACCGCAGTAACTGTGATGGCGGTAAGCGGGGGATATCCCGGTGATTATGAAAAGGGATATAAGATAACCGGACTTGAGCAGACGGGAGATGCTATTTTATTCCATGCCGGTACCAAAGCGCAGGATGGGCAGATAGTGACCAGCGGCGGCCGTGTGCTTTGTGTGACTTCTTTTGGAGATACGGTCAAAGCGGCTGCGGATCAGTCAAAAGCGGTCCTTCAGCATATTCATTTTGATGATATGTATTACAGGAGGGACATTGGATATGAGTTCCTGTAACAGCGTATATCCGGTACCGCATTAGCGGCTTATCGGCTCTGTAACGCAGCAGTACTATTTCCGGTATTGTTCATAGATTCAGTAAAGGATAACCCCGAAAATTGAAAATCATAATTTCAGTTTTCAGAACTCAGCAATGCCGGTTCTTTAGTGCCCGTTTATTGGACGCATAGAGAATGCCGGATTAATCTTTTATATATTCCAGGATATCTCCCGGCTGGCAATCCAGCGCCTTACAGATCGCTTCAAGTGTTTCAATCCGTATAGCTTTCGCTTTCCCGTTTTTTAAGATGGATAAGTTGGAAAGCGTAATACCTACTTTCTCGCTCAGCTCATTTAAGGACATTTTGCGCCGCGCCATCATTACGTCGAGGTTGATTATGATCGGCATACTTATACAGTTAATTCGTTTTCGTGCTGTAGCTCAACCCCTCTTTTAAAGATCAGCGCAATTACAAATACAATACCCGCAAGAAAAAGAAATTCAGATCCGTTCCACTGTTGTGTGACCTCAAAACCTTTTTGTTTCAGCCATTCCGTGTACTCATTACCCAGAACTGATAGTATGCCAATAATACAGGCTACCTTGCTGATGAGCACGATGAGCTTTGCCACCTGCGGACTAAAAGGATTTACCACGTTTATTTTCATAAAGATCCGGATAGTGATATAAAATAAATGTGCTTTTAATGCAGCAACAATTACTAACAGCGTCATCAGGAATATATAATGCTCTTTACCTGCGCGGTAAAGGGTATAATTATTAATACCGTCATAAAGCCTTTTTGCTATTTCCGCATTTCCAAAGAGACTAATGAGGAATACAACGAGGATGGCACCGGCCTGGATGCACAATCCGATATATACGATCCAGCAAATGACGTGCATGACAGATATGATCGCTTTTGTATTTGTTTTCATTATACTTTTATTTATATTATAATTGAACCCGCTTCCGGGAATAGTTGCTCCAATGGATCTTATTTAAGTAATGTGCCGGCAGCAGCCCAAAGCAGCTGATTGCAATAAACATAATGATAGCATAAGTGGCTAATGTAGCTGCTTCATCTCTGATGTCGTTGCCATAGGTGTTGGTATAATGCCAAAAGCCCGTGTTTTCCGTAAGCCCGAATACCCAGCGCCCTAAATTCCAGGCGCTATGCAGTCCCACAGGCAGCGCTATACCTTTTGTTTTCAGAGCAGCTATTCCAAATAAAATACCTCCCAGCCCAGATCCGATTACCGATGTCTTCCAGCTGATGCCGGCTGCTCTGTGCTCAAGAATAAAAACAGTCGTTACAATCAATAACGCTATCAGAGAGTTGTATGCAGTGGTCAGCCGTCGCAAAAAGTAGGAGCGGTACACAAACTCTTCTCTTACAGCTACAAAAAGAAATAACAGAAGAGCAGACAAAATAGCTTTGATGTCCGGTGTCCT
>DASVMC010000327.1:0-7780 GCA_036384555.1 Niabella sp.
GCAAATACTGTTTCTGTATTTGTTTTTTGCCAGGAAGCCCCTGCCATAGCGGTCATTCGATGCCCGTTGCTGAACTCTTTCTTCCAGGTAAGATAGTTCTCTGATTGCCAGTACACATATTGGCTAGACCGGATATTGGCTATTCCACCCTGATCCTGGGAAAGATTATGCAAATCGTTTGATGAGAAAAAGTCATTTTTCTGGGTGTTCAGGTTAAAACCAAAATCAGACTTAAATTCCAGGTCTTTTGCCAAACGAAACAAAAGATAGGTATTCCCCTGGGCCTGAATATTATTATTAATTGTATAACGGTCCTGAGTAATATGCACAGGATTCGCACCACCTTCCATGCCATCCACATCACTGTTTCCTGCCCATGAGCCATCAGGATACTTGATAGGCAATATCGGCAATTCTTCTGTCACCATCCTGGGTACATTCAAACTGCCGTTATCAGCAGATACCATACGTTGTGTGCCTTTGAAAACAGCAATACCTCCGCCTACTTTCAGCCATTTATTTACATCATTATCCAGGGTAAAACGCGCAGAGTACCGTTTAAACCAGGAGTTGCTCATAATACCATTCTGATTCAGGTATCCCAGGGAAAGGCTAAACAACGTTTTATCACTTCCTCCCTGAAAATTCAACTGATGGCTGGTAGAAGTTGCCGGCTTATATACTTCTTTTTCCCAATTGGTATTGTAAATCGGGTTATCATTTTCATCAAATAATAAAGGATAATTCTGATGATTTAAAGCTTTAGGCGGAGCAACAGGTGTGCCATTCCATTTTTCTGCATTAGCATAAGCCTGGTTGTAAACCTGAACAAATTCTTTAGCATCAAGCGCCGGGAGGTGCCTGTATAGCTGAGCTACATTTACATTACCATCATAGGAGACCTGTGTTTTGCCCGGACGGCCTCTTTTTGTAGTAATCATAATTACACCATTTGCTGCCGCTGCTCCGTAAATAGCAGTTGAGGAGGCGTCTTTTAAAACCTCCATAGAAGCAACATCATTCGGATTAATACTATTGGGATCAACACCAATGACACCATCAATTACATATAATGGATCCAGGCTGGAATTAATGGAACCCAGACCACGCACGCGTACTTTGGCACCTGCGCCCGGAGCACTATTGTTAATGCTTACATCTACCCCAGCCACTTTGCCTTGCAGGGCCTGCGTAACATTTGGAACGGGAGCATCCATCAGTTTATCAGATTTCAGTATTGAAATTGAACCCGTTAAATCTGATTTTCTTGCCGTGCCATATCCAATCACCACAATTTCATCAAGGTTGGAGGCGGCTGACGTTTTTAAAATAATTGTTCCGAGATCCGTACGGCCATCAACGGCCTGTTCATAACTGGTATACCCAACAAAAGAAAATACCAGCGTGGCATTGCTTTTAGGCAGGTGAATGCTGAACATACCGGCTTCGTCCGTTACAACAACGGTTTGTGTGCCTTTTACCTGTACAGTGACTCCAATTAAAGGCGCCCCTTTCTCATCGGTCACTTTACCGGTTACAGTTGCCTGCTGTTGCAGATGAACAACAGGGGCTGCAATTGTCTTTCCACCAGCATGCAAGCAACATCCAAACAAAGCAGTAAACATAATATGCCTGAAACGCAAACGGCATGACGCAGCGAACATAGGCAAGAGGTTTAGATTTCTCATATTATAAAAATTGATTTCCTATTGGCTTAGCGCAGAAAAGCAGGCAGGTCCCTTCATATAACCTGGCAAACAATCCTACAAAATCCTTTTTGCAAGAGCAAAAAGTATACTAAAAGTAAGCAAATCTATTTTCTAAAAAAATATTTTTTAAACCTTAAAAGGCGCATACAATTTGTATGCGCCTTTTAGCTGTGCCGCTGATTCACTGAACCCGTTTAATAACCCGGGTTCTGTTTCAGGTTAGGATTCGCCCCTAACTGTACATTGGGTATCGCAAACAATTCTTTATTCCGGTCATTGGTGGGTTTATGATCCCACCAGGTGCCGGTAGTAAATTTCCCGAACCGGATCAGGTCCTCTCTCCTTTTCCCTTCAAAAATAAATTCACGGCCCCTTTCCGCTAATAAGGAATCTAAAGTAAAACTGGAAACTGTAAACTGGGACTTTGTCCAATCAGCTGACGTGAAAGCCCTTTTTCTGGAAGTGTTGACAAGGTCTACGGCTTCCTGTGTGGCAGCACCGCCGTTTTTCCGCATCAGGGCTTCTGCTTTATCAAAATAGATCTCCGTTAACCGGTAAAGTATGTATTGATTTTCCCTGTAATTTTCATCTTTTTTACTACCCGGTATATCCATACTGTAACCAGGTTTGTATTTATTAAAACGGGCACCACTGTTCTCCTCTCCCTGCGTCATGCTGCCCGGACCGGTCATATCACCCTGGCTCTCCTTTCGAATGGAATTGACAAATACAATAGGCTTCCCTTTATATTCAAAAGAACCAAGGATCGGCTCTTTCGTTATAAGGTTGTATTGAGGGCCAAATAAAAACCAGTCTTTTTTACGCAGATCATTTTCCGCATACGCATTAAAAGCAGACGGAATGACCACGAACGCGTTCCACCCCGAAAAATCAATTCCCAAAGCCGGCTCCATATAATCATAACTGCTGAAAAAACCGGACCAGTCAAACGTAAAACCACCTTTCCGGCTAAACGCTACCTGGAACAGTGGTTCCGGTGACTCACTATTGGTATTACTAAAACAGGCGTCTAAATCCGGTGACAATTCCGGGCCGCCGTTTATTCCTCCTGCCTGCCCGGAAATAATTTTATCACAGGCAGCAATACATTGATCCCACATTGGCTTCCCGGTCCACTTCTCGGCATTCAGGTAAAGCTCGGCCAGCATAGCATAGCCGGCTGTCTGGGAAACGCGCCCAATCAGGTCATTGGAATAGGGAAGCAGTGTAGGAACATACTGTTCCAGCTCTGACTGTACAAAGGCAAAAATGCTGTCCCTCGGTTTGGTTGAAGGATTTTCAATCAGGCCGCCTTTCGGAACAATTGTTACAAGGGGCACGTTCCCCCACAGATCCATTGCCTTCATATAATGGAAGGCTCGCAACACCCGCAGTTCTGAAACAGCACCCGTTAATTCTCTTTGAGACATACCTACTGTGGCTGTATCTAGCTTTGAAATATCTTCCAGCGCCGCATTAACAAAGCCAATACCGGTCCATATCAGCTTCCAGCAATCCAGCATCCGGTTTTCATCCGCCGTCCACGAATGGTAATGCAACCGGATATGATCGCCGCCATCATAACCGTTTACTCCTTTTTGCGGCCAGGCCAGCTGATCGGCAGCCAATTCTGAGTTATAATAATATCCATTTTGTCCTGTAGGTGCCAGCCATGCCTGCATATGCGTATACGGACGCAGTACTGCCTCCAGAACATCCCTTCGGTTTTTATAAAACTGATCCAGCTGTACACTGCTGTACGTGGTTTCATCAAGCTTGGTACATCCGTTAATCAGTAAAAACAATGCAATGACTGAGCAGGCAGCTATGCCCTGAAGAATACTATATTTTCTTTTCATTTTACGTTTCATTTAAAAAACAGCAATTAAAAACTCACATTCAGGCCCAATGTCCACGAGCGGGTACGGGGGTAAAAACCCCGGTTATCAATACCGGTAGTAAACCCGGTATCTTCCAGCTCCGGATCCAGACCGGAATACTTGGTAAACGTTGCCAGGTTCCTGCCGGTTGCATAAATATATAATCGCTTTACCCAGTCTGTTTTAAACTTAAAATTGTAGCCCAGCGTTACATTATCCAGCTTTACAAAACCTCCTTTTTCCAGATAATAGTCAGAATACTGAGGATCATCATCTATACCGTTAAATTTATTAATGGCCGATTCCAGCACATTATTGGGCAACCATTTTTTATTTCCAAAATAAAGATCCGGAGTGTTCAGGATATCAAATTTGAATTTTCCTCTAAAGAAAATGGTCAAATCAAATCCCTTGTAAGAAAAGCGATTGCTCAAAGCCGCCATATATTTGGGTACGCCGTTGCCAATGATGGTAAGATCTCCCGCATTCATATCGGCGGTACCTCCAATAGTTCCATCCGCTTTATAAAACTGCCACTTCCCGTCTGAAGTGAATCCGGCAAAACGTTTTCCATAAAAGTCGCCAATAGCGCTTCCCTCTTTAAGCCGGATCGCATTTCCCAGATTACCCGGAGAGGGCAGGCCGCCAAATTCAAGGTAGTTGGCCTTAAACTGATCATTGGAAAGTTGGGTCAGCCGGTTAAAATTAGAACTGCCCGTAAACATCACATTCCATTTGAAATCTTTTTTATCCAAAGCGAGGGCACTGATCACCAACTCCACCCCTTTGCTGGATACAGCACCCACATTTGACCACATATCTGCCTGAATGAATGGCGGCTGGGGTACATTGTACGTGTACAGCAGGTCTGATGTTTTACGGCTATATACATCCAGCGAACCATTGATGCGATTATTCAGCACTCCGTAATCCAGACCGAAGTTCAACTCTGCTTTTTTCTCCCATTTCAGATTAGGATTTACATTTCTTTCCGGCCCGTAGGTTTGAAAGTAAGTCCCATCCTGCGGATATACTCCTCCTGTAGACAAGGTGTACAAGGATTGATAATTATCAATTCCCTGATTACCGGTAACCCCATACCCCACTCTCAGTTTTAAATTGCTGATAACAGGAAGTGCTTTCATAAAATCTTCATTAGTAAGGGTCCAGCCTGCTGAAACCGCCGGAAAATTGCCCCATTTATTGTTAGCTCCAAAACGGGACGATCCTTCATGCCGTATAATACCCTGCAAAAAATATTTATTATCAAATGCATAATTCACCCGGCCAAAAAAGGCAACCAGCGTATTGTCTTCTTTATGACTTCCCAACCCGGGTCTTGGCAGGTCTGTATTGTTAATTGCCGACCCGGCTCCCATATTCCAGTCTTCATAGGCATCTGTTGAAAAACCGTTATTGGTTAAATAATTCCATTCAAAAGTTGAGTACTGATAGCTGTAGCCCGCCAATGCTTCCACTTTGTGCTTCTCTGCAAAGGTGGCGGCATAGTTCAGTGTTCCTTCCAATGTTTTAGACCAGTCCAGCCAGTTCGATTTTGAGGCATAGGACATGCCCTTATACTGGCTTTGGGGCCGCTGATCCCAGTCTTTTGAAGAACGGAAGTAACGGTCTGTATACATGTTGCGCTGATAGGAGCCGAACACAGAGCCGGACAAACCTTTTACAATTTTCACCGTCATCTTGGCATCACCAGAAAAGGTCTGCTGATCTCTCAGCATGGTCCGGTATGCCAGGCGCGATAACGGATTAAACATATTAAATCCTTCCAGTTGGGTGAATGAACCATCAGGCTGATACAGGGAAGCCGTCGGGTTCCACTGCACCGCCTGTTCAAAATTGCTGGTCGCATCGGGCTTGTCCGGTTCCCAGTCCGCGGCTCCGCCTCCCAGCAGGTTGGCCTTATTAACGTTAGCCGCAATATTCATCTGCAGGGTCAGCCGGTCCTTTAACCCCGTCTGGTTAAAGTTAACCCGGCCTCCAAACTCTTTACGGTCGTTGTCTTTGGCAATTCCTTCCAATGTATTGGAATAAATAGAGCCCCGGTAGTTCGCCTTTGCAGTACCACCAGACGCTGCTAACGTATAATACTGACTCAGGTTGTCCTTATTGATTAGAGCATCGTACAGATCGGCATTCCCTCCAAAATCATACTGCGCAGCAATTTTCCCCTCCTTGATCAGATCCCTGAATTGTGCTGCGCTCAGTGAGTGCGGCCTTTTATCTACAAACTCCTTCTGCACATAGGTACCGAATTCAAAGGTCGGGTCACCCGCCTTGCCTTTTTTTGTAGTGATCAGGATAACACCGCCGTTTGCCCGTGTACCATAAATTGCAGCGGCAGACCCATCCTTTAAAATGTCCATGGATTCTATATCATTCTGCTGGATCAGATCCAGACTTCCGCCGGGTATCCCATCTATCACAATGAGCGGCGGCACTCCACCTTTTAATGTAGTAATCCCTCTGAGCTGAATTGAAGTAGCTGCATTGGGATTACTGCCCTGTGTCTGGTTAATGGTTAAGCCAGCTACCTTTCCCTGGATGAGATCCAGAGGATTTACAACACCTCCTTTATTAAAATCTTCTGCTTTCACACTGGTAATTGCTGAAGTGATCTCTTTTTTCTTCTGGGTACCGTACCCCACTACTACCACTTCATCCAGATTGGACTGTGCAGACGTCAATAATATTATAGTACCCAGATCCGTGCGGTTATTCAATGGCTCTGCTTTATCCGCATAACCTACCGAACTGAATACCAGGGTGGCACCGGGGTTCAATACCTGGATACTAAAGTTTCCTTTTTCGTCCGTTATTGCAGCAACCGTAGTTCCCTTTTCCTGCACGGTTACATTGGGCAGCGGTTCTCCCTTCTCATTAGTGACCTTCCCTGTTATTGTTGTTTTTGTTTGCTGAAAAGCAACAGCATTGCTATTATGCCCATATCCCATATGAGAAAAAAACAATATCAACAGAAAGACAAAAAAGCAACGCCACGGAATTTTACAGCAATGCCTCGTTACGACAGGCAATAGATTACGATTTCTCATATATACTAAAAATTGATTTTTAAAGCATCCGGTTATTTTGCAAAAACGTTTTTGCAAAATGGCAACCCGTATAATCAACAATACGTTTTTTCTATAACCAAAAACAGTTTGCTGCAATCAGCTTCTCACTGTTCGTGATTATAAATATTATCCTATTTTTTAATTGACGTATGCGAACTGTTCTGCCGATAAAAATATCAGGTTTTGAAACCAGGGCGTTTTATGAATACTATCCCGGGGGATAATAACCGTTTCAAATCAAAAATATTTTTTTGAAACCTGTAAAATTGTGATCCGGCGTTGCATACACTTGTCCATAATCTTCATATATAATTACAGACAACATACAAACATTTCTGTTTACCAAATGGTAACTTCTTAAACGTTAAAAAAGGGAAAATATTATCCGGGTACGTAATAAATTTGAATTTATTTTTTTAACAGCTGCTGAAAGTAAACGCAAACCTGTTGAAGACCACATTCCCTGCATTTAGGATTTCTTGCAAGACAGATATACCGGCCGTGCAGGATCAACCAGTGATGTGCTTTATGAATTAGATCGGGGCGGATGTTTTTTACCAGTTCCTTTTCTACTGCCAAAGGAGTCGTTAATTTCTGCGGCACAAGACCCAATCGTTTGCTAACTCTAAAAACGTGTGTGTCAACAGCCATATTGGGCTGCTGATCAATAACCGATGTGATCACATTGGCTGTCTTGCGCCCTACTCCGGGAAGGGTGATCAATTCCGGCACTGTCATGGGAATCTGCCCGTTAAAATCGGTTATCACTTTTTGAGCCATACCGATCAGATGCTTCGTTTTATTATTCGGATAAGAAATACTTTTAATAAGCGGAAACAGATCATCAAAAGTTGCTTTACTTAAAGAAAGCACATCCGGATATTTTTCAAAAATGAAAGGAGTGGTCATATTCACCCTTTTATCAGTACACTGTGCAGAAAGAATGACTGCCACCAGCAACTGATACGGATTATCATATACCAGCTCGGTTTCTGCATCGGGCATATGCTCCTGGAAATAATGAATTACAAAATCATACCGCTCTTTCTTTGTCATAAAACAAACCTACATCATTTTAGCTGGTTTCGGAATTAAGATT
>DASVMC010000328.1:0-2185 GCA_036384555.1 Niabella sp.
GTGATATCCCTCCGGGTTTCGATCACTTTTTGCTCCAGCTGTTCCACCTGACCTGAAAGGTCAATCTGGGTTTTTCCCGCACGTTCCTTTGTTAATTCAATCTCTTCGATCAGATCCTTAATGGGCTTTTCAAAATCTAAAAACTGTCTAACTGAGTCTTGTGGCATAATTTTTTCTTATTACGGGTCGAAATTAAGCATTTATTGGATAGCCGGGAGACTTTGAAAACAAAACATTGGAAATTAGAGATACACGCATGAAAAAGCAACGATTCCAAGGAATAAAACCGGCAGATTCTTCCGGACTTTCTACAAAGCGTCTATACAATATAAAACTGATAAATTCAAAATCTTTTCTTAATCTTGCAGCGTATCTTTGTACACCTTTATTATCGAAACCGTTGATTTTTATGAAAATACATACGTCCGTCTCTATCCGGGCATCCCGAAACAGGATTTTTGTGCCCGTTATTTTCGCAGTCCTGTTGCTGATGTCCTGTGGACCTCAAAGAAACCTGGTCTATTTCAGCAATTTACCAAAGGATGGTGATACGAGCGCGATCGTTAATAAAATGACCCCCAAAATTGAAAAAGGCGACATTCTGGGCATTTCCATCACTACCCTAAATCCAGAATACAATCAATTGTTTAGTTCCGGAGCAGTAAATCAGAACCTGGCCGCAGCCCAGGGAACTACGCCCAATACTGTAAATACATTTAATAATGCCAATTTTGATGCCACCCGCAACGGCTATCAGGTAGATGAGAACGGCCAGGTGAACCTACCGATATTGGGCAAAGTGGATATGGCAGGTCTCACCCGTAAGGAAGCCCAGGACAAGATCACTATGGAAGTGGCCAAAACCGCAAAGGACCCCATTGTGAATGTAAAGTTCCTGAACTATAAGGTGACTGTGATCGGTGAAGTGGCCCGCCCCGGATCTTTTACCATACCAGACGACCGGGTAAATGTGCTAGAGGCCCTGGGCATGGCCGGCGATATGACTCCCTATGCCGTTCGTGAAAATGTACTGATAGTACGGGAAAAAGACGGCCAGCGCAATATGGCCCGGCTCAATCTGACGGATAAAAATGTTTTTAAATCTCCTTATTTCTATCTACAGCAGAATGATGTGGTATATGTACAACCGGAAAACAAATTAAAAACCCGTCAGGCCAATGCTCAGCGCTTCCAGATCTGGTCCATTATCATTTCCAGTGTGTCTGTACTAGCAACAACCATCTATTATATATCCAGAAGTGGCAAATAATTGATCGCTCCCTTAAATTAGTACCCCATTCTTTTTCTTTTATTTATAATATAATGACCAACGATACAAACATTGAAACTAAATCTGAGGAAATTAATCTGAAAGCAGAGATTTCTCGATATACTCGTAATTGGTATTGGTTTGCTCTTGGCGTATTAATCTGCTTATTTTTAGCGTTTCTGTACCTTCGTTATACAACTCCATTGTATCAAACAAGCGTTGAATTATTGGTCAAGGATGATAAAAAAGGGGGTGGTGGCGCCGCCGATGCTATGGCTATGTTTCAAGACATAGATATCTTTAATACTACCAAAAGTGTCGACAACGAAGTACGGGTTTTAAAAAGTAAAAGTCTTTTGAAGCGAGCTTTAAAACAGCTTCCAGGGCTTCAACCTGCACAATTTGTTGTAGGTAACATCCGTACTTCAGAGACTTATGGTGCTAAAACTCCTCTACTTGTAAAGGTAGATACATTGTATACAGATTCATTATTGAAAGAATCCGATGGGAAGCTTGAATTCTCTTTAAACAAGAACAAAAACTCATTTAAGCTTAAAAATATAGATGATCAGGTTCAGCAATTTACCTTTGGTCAACTTATTACTCAGTCATTCGGTCGCTTTCGTATTTATCCACTTCTTGACTATAAGGACTTGGAAAACGCAAATATCATTTTACAATTTCGAAATCTTGACGATTTTACAGATAATTATTCTCAAAAGTTGAATATCGCAGCTAGTGATAAACAAACAAGTACTATTATCATTTCAGTAACCGATGCTGTACCAAAACGTGCTGAAGATATTATTAATAAGCTTATAGAAGTCTATAACCAGGATGCTGTAAATGATAAAAATATCACTTCACGTAACACGATCCAGTTTATCGATGAACGGCTAAGAACATTAGTTGATG
>DASVMC010000329.1:0-2570 GCA_036384555.1 Niabella sp.
AACAGGAAATAGGTAACCCTCTTTCCGTACCCATATTTGCCCATATTGGTGAGCTGAAGCTCATCCATCCGTTTTCCACCATTTCCTTAAAGGCTTCCTTCAGCTCCGGCTTGTACAAACGCTGGGCTGCAGCTGTACAAACACGCTCTATTGCTTTTTCTACTGTTTCCCCGTTCAGCAGATACCCCCTGTTCAGGATCTGCTCGCTTTCTTCGTTTTTCCACCAAAGCCTTTCCATATATAAATTTCTTGTTTGAGGTTTATTTATTTCTTGTTGTTCTGCAATTTTATTCTTTATACCAGTTGCTTTGTATTAGGTTAACCTGATCGCAATCTTCCAATAGCCATCGGGATCATTGTTCCGAATGAGCAGCTCTAAAAAAGATCGTTATAGGTAATACTCTTGTCGTGTTTGGTATATTCTACCGGGCGTTTTGCAAAAAAGTCGTCCAGGCTGTTTGCAAATACTTCCTCCTCAAACCACTGCATTGGACGGTACTCTTCCAGTGAAATATGAAACTGTTTGGGAAAGCCCAGCTTTTCGAAGCTCTCATCTACCCTGAATTTCATAAAGTTCAGCAGATCTGTTTTCTGGATGGTGTCAATAGCCCCTTCAGAAAAGATCCAGTCAACAATTTTGCTTTCCACGGCAATAGAATCCTTTACGAGTGCCATAATCCGGTATTCCATCGTTTCGTCAATCAGATCTGGATATTCTTCCTTTATTTTATTGATGAGGTAAATGCCCGCATTGGCATGTATCTGCTCGTCAACCGATGTCCAGGCAATAATGTTGCTTACGTTTTTCATTAATCCTCTGAAACGGGTAAACGACAGGATGATGGCAAACTGACTGAACAGCGAAACGTTCTCGATTAAAATAGAGAACAGGATCAACGACAGTGTATATTCTCTGGGATTGCTTGATTTAGCATCTTTTAGCGCCTCTGAAAGGTATTGTATGCGCTCTGCAATGACCGGCTCGTGGATCAGCTTGGAAAACTCATCGTTATACCCCAGCACTTCCAGCAGACGGGAATAGGCTTCCGAATGGCGGAACTCACATTCCGCAAATGTGCTGCCCAGGCCATTCAGTTCCGGCTTCGGCATATGATTATATAAATTACCCCAAAAAGATTTTACAGCCACCTCGATCTGTGCTATTGCCAGCAGACTGTTCTTAATTGCATTGCGCTGCGCAATGTTCAGGTGACTATGAAAGTCCTGTACATCTGCCGTAAAATCCACTTCCGAATGCACCCAAAAGGATTTGTTGATTGCTTCTGTAAATTTCAGCACTTCCGGATATTCGAAAGGTTTATAATTAACCCGTTTATCAAATAAGCCCATAATAAATTCAGTTCTTTTATTTTTATTCCAAAAAAAGACGGGAGTAGAGACGACGATTATTCCTTTGGAAAAATTATTTCCTACGGAATAACACGTTGCTTTTCACCCGAAAGCATTGCTTTTTAAGATGGTACTGGCAGGTCTTCTGACTTGGCCCGTTTTATAAACCTTCCCATGGCGCCCTGCGTCACAGTGGCTGTTTTACAAAACTTATGGCAAAGGGCCTCACAGCTACGGGGATAGTTCCGGATTTACACGGGATTCCCTTTTAAAGGCAACAATTGAACCCTGGTTGCCGTACCAATTACCATTACAAATTAATTATATAAAATTGAGAAGCCTATAAGTTCTTATACACAGCGTGTGCAAAACATTTCGTTACCTGCTATGCAGTTTTCCTATACGGCTATCCAGCAAATTTCTTATCTTATCCACAGCCCCGTTAAAGGCGTGATCCACCGTATCTGCATAGTGCGTTACCGCTTCGGGATTCAGGTGTTTTGGACGTACTTCAATCGTACAGCGTTTATCATTTAGTCCGGTCTTATCACTGTTCTCATCTCCAAAGAAAACCTCAGCAGCTGTAATGTATTCACTAAACCGATGAAGTTTTCTTTTAAGCTCTTCACTTACTTTTTCCAAAAAAGCGGCTGAGGCCGTAAAATTACTGTCTGTATTTAATCGTATTTCCATATTACACCAATTTATTGTACTAGTTATTACAACACACAACAAAAAAGGTTGATGTAAATGCCTGCTATTATAGGTTGCGGCAACATTCCACGCCGGGCATCCTTTTATGAATGCGGGTGTTAACAAACTTTAAAAAACAGCACAAAATAATTGCCAGCGGCCGGCATCCGGTGGCCTCATCTGCCTTTCATTCCGTGCAGCTATCAGGCTTCGTATTTTTTAAAGATCGTTGTGGCAATGTGTCCTCCAAAACCGAATGTATTACTCATTGCATAACGTACCTCCCGTTGCTGTGCCTGTTGCAGCGTAAGATTAAAGACCTCTTTATAGGCGGGTTCTATTTCGGTTGAATTAATGGTTGGCGGAACTATATTATGTTGAACAGCTTTGATACAGGCAATTGCCTCTACAGCACCTGCAGCGCCCAGTAAATGTCCTGTCATCGATTTGGTAGCGCTGATATTGATCGTGGATTCCCTGCCAAATACCCGCTCGGCTGCTTTTAATTCACTTAAATCCCCCTGCTG
>DASVMC010000330.1:0-2184 GCA_036384555.1 Niabella sp.
AACCGTACCGTTAAACAGCAACCAATATATCTGACAGGTTTACCGGCACAAAAGTTACAGATAAGAAATTATTACTCTTAATGGCTCCATGTATATTAAAAACCGTTTTTTTATACAGCTTTTCTGATATTGATTGTTACCAAAATGCAGTACTCATTTTATGCAATTAATAGATTCCTGGTACATTAGCTTTAGAGCAAAATTGCAGGCCATTGCCTGTTATTTCGGGTATACGACAGAAGAAGCGGAAGACATTGTTCAGCAGTTTTTCCTTGATCTGTTACAAAAGAATATTGTGGATCATATCCTGAATCCCGAAGCATATGTTGTTACCGCATTTAAGAGAAAACTGATCGATCTGCACCGGGATGCGCAACGTAAAGGAGCTCTTTATGAGATCGAGTCTTTTTATATTCCCTCTACCCAGGAAATCATAGAACGGTTAGAAACAGATGAACATCTTGTAAATCATATTGCCGAAGCCTATAAAAAGCTGCCGGCAAGATACCGGAAAGTGATCTATATGAAATATTACAAGGGGTATTCAACTGAAAAAATTGTTTCCCTCACCGGGTTCACACACCAGACTGTTTATAATAACCTGTCAAAAGGCATTCAGCACCTGCGACAGAACCTGCAGAAAGAACGACTGTTCAGCAGACTCGCCAGTTTTCTTTTTTTCTCCTTTCTTTAAAAAAAAGTTAAAAAAAGCAGTTAGATTTTTCCCGGCCCACCGTCTTTAGTAAAAAAGGAAGCCGGAATGGTCTACACGGTAGAAGAACTAACGATCAATGATTCATTTATTGCCTATTGCACCGGGCAGAATGAAAAAGACATTGCTTTTTGGAATGCTTATTTATATCAGCATCCTGAAGAGCTGTTGACCATTGAGGAAGCCCGGAAGCTGGTACTGGGATTACGATATATGCTGCACAAAAAGCAGAATGAACTATCGGCCGATGATGCTCAGCCGGGTCAGAGCCTGTATGCGGTTCCCGGAAAAAAGCGCAGTCAGCGCTCCTACCGGAAACAACCTGAACAACCGGCCATCATCCGTGGGAAAAAAGGTTGGTTTGTTGCAGCGTCAGTTATTCTTTTATTAGGAACAGGACTCTGGTTTTTCTATCAACAACCGTCCCGTCCCGGTAAAGGCAACAACAGGCTTTCTGCCCAGATCACGGTTCCCGTACCTGGAGACAGCATTCAGGCAAAACAGGGAGAATACAAAACCATTATATTATCAGATGGAACGAAAGTGACCCTTAATGCTCAGTCAGCATTATTGATATCAGAGGGTTTTGGTACAAACGATCGCAATGTAAGACTGACCGGGGAAGCATTTTTTGAGGTAGCCCATAACCGGCTGCTGCCCTTTATCGTACAGGTTTCCAGGTACAAGATAAAGGCCGTAGGTACCAAGTTCAATGTAAAAGCCTATTCAAATGATCCCTACAGCGAAACTGCTCTGCTTGAAGGGAAAGTACAGATCCTGTTTTCAAACGGCAACCGGGACCGCGTATATAAGACTTTGCAAATCAACCAGAAATTTGTGCTGGATAATACAACGAATTCAGACAGGCCAGTACCGGCAAAACAGGATGTAGTGCCCTTATCCTACGACGATGCCCATCAAAATATCGAAACTGCCTGGGTAGATCATTTCCTGACTTTTGACAATACGCCGCTTTCTGAAATTAAAAATATCCTTGAACGCAAATACAATACTGTAATCATTATCGAAAATAACGATGTAGCCAATTATTCTTATACCGGCAGTTTTCAGAATGAGGGGATTGACGAAGTATTGAAAGCCCTGCAGCTTTCTTATCCATTCTCTTATAAAAAGGACGGAAATACAATCATCATCAATAAATAGTCATGTAAACAAAAAAAACATTCAAAAAAAAAGGGAGAAACGGATTGCGGCCATTCCTCCCACAGTAAATGGAAGACATTAAAGTGACTTCCACTTGTTTAATAAAACCAATTAAAAGTATGAAAAAAAGCGCTT
Source organism: Niabella sp. (assembly GCA_036384555.1). Lineage (GTDB taxonomy): Bacteria > Bacteroidota > Bacteroidia > Chitinophagales > Chitinophagaceae > Niabella. The sequence continues at coordinate 2,012 of DASVMC010000330.1, forward strand.
ACGTAAAAAAGTGGCCGGGACGGCTGCTTAAAAAACTATTGTTTATGAAATTATGTATTGCCCTGGTGCTTATCACAGCTTCACAGGTAGCAGCACGTACCGGCTATGGTCAGGAGTCTGTCAGCTTAAAAATAGAGGACGCTTCGCTCTCCGCCGTTTTAAAAACGATTCAG
>DASVMC010000331.1:0-3170 GCA_036384555.1 Niabella sp.
TGCCATCCAGTTTTTTGAAACCATTCCCAACAGCCGTTTTAAAAACAGCAGGGAAGACATTCCACTGATGCGGTACCGTCTGTATCAGTATATTATTGCCATTAATCATTTTAAGGATGACCTATATATTTTGGAGAATAAGATTGATGGCCTCCCGGGCGATAAACCGGCATTGCTTTCGATCATTATGGGGAAAGATGTACCCGTTTATCCGTTCCGGGCACAAGGGGAGGAAAGTTCCAATATGACGGATGATGATCACCGGGCAATGGTGCGCAAAGGCATCGCTCATTGCCATCGCGGTGATGTATTCCAGATCGTATTAAGCCGGAAATTCACCCAGAAATTTACCGGTGATGAATTTAATGTCTACCGGGCCTTACGGAATATTAATCCCTCTCCCTATTTATTTTTCTTTGATTATGGTGATTATAAACTGATGGGCTCATCGCCGGAATCCCAGCTGATCATCGATCATGGAAAAGCCACTATTCATCCCATTGCAGGTACGATCAGGCGTACGGGAGACGCTAAAACAGACGCAGAGCAAACCCGCATCCTGGAAAATGATCCCAAAGAGAATGCAGAGCATGTAATGCTGGTGGATCTTGCAAGGAATGACCTGAGCAGGGGGTGTGCAGATGTGCACGTCAGCCATTTTAAAGAGCCGCATTATTACTCTCATGTCATCCACCTGGTAAGCGAGGTGAACGGTACCGTACATCCGCATACCAGCCCCTTTGAGCTTTTCGGCAAAACGTTCCCTGCCGGCACCTTAAGCGGTGCGCCCAAAATAAAAGCAATGGAGCTCATCAGTGTGCTGGAGCCTACGGCCCGCAGCTTCTATGGCGGTGCCATCGGGTTTATGGGATTTGACGGAAGCTGCAACCAGGCTATTATGATCCGTAGCTTCCTGAGCCGTGGCAATACGTTAACAAGACAAGCCGGTGGCGGCATTGTAGCTGCCAGTAATCCTGAAGGAGAACTGCAGGAGGTGAACAACAAACTGGGGGCTTTAAAAAAAGCGATTACTGAAGCAGAAAAGATCGTTTAATTTTTGGTGAACTTAACTCAAATCTGAAATCTCAAATGAAACTACTGGTTTTTGATAATTATGATTCTTTCACCTATAACCTGGTGCACATGATAGAAAAGATCCTGCATCAGAAAGTGGAGGTGTTCCGGAATGACCAGATCCCGCTGGAGGCGGTCAGGCAATATGATAAAATTATTCTGTCGCCCGGGCCGGGTCTTCCGGAAGAGTCGGGGTTATTATTACCGCTGATCCGGGAATACGCAGCTTCCAAATCCATACTGGGCGTTTGTTTAGGACAGCAGGCCATTGGAGAAGTGTTTGGCGGCACGCTGTATAACCTGCCGAAAGTATATCACGGCATTGCAACGGACTGTACGATCATCAGGCGCAGCGGAAACCTGTTTGAAGGCCTACCGGATCATTTCGAGATCGGACGGTATCATTCCTGGGTGGTGTCCCGCGAAAATTTTCCTGAAGAACTGGAGATTACCGCCGTTGATGATAATGATATGATCATGGCGCTGCAACATAAAAAATATGATGTGCAGGGAGTACAGTTTCACCCGGAAAGCGTATTGACCCCGCTGGGGGAAACGATCATCCGGAACTGGCTGAAGGAGTAAATTGAAAAATAAAAATAGAGTCAGGCAGCGGCGATAGATTGGTGATGATGGGGACCATCAATAGTGCGACGCAAGATTGCTGCCATTGGCACTACCGCCGGCATAAAAAAATAAACGCAATGAAAAAGATTTTATCGGTATTATTTGAACATAAAACGCTCGACAGGCCAACGGCCAGGGAAGTGCTGGTGAACATCGGCAAGGGGGTTTATAATGAGCATGAGGTAACGGCATTTATGACCGTGTACCTGATGCGGAGTATTTCCCTGCAGGAGCTGCAGGGCTTTCAGGATGCCCTGCTGGAATTGTGTTTGCCGCTGGACTTTAACGGTATTGATACCATTGATATAGTAGGCACCGGCGGTGATGGTAAAAACACATTTAATATTTCTACGCTTTCCTGTTTTGTTGTTGCAGGTACGGGACATAAAGTTACCAAACATGGTAATTATGGTGCGTCAACGGTTAGTGGTGCCTCTAATGTGGTAGAGTCTATGGGTTACCGCTTTAAGAATGATAATGCAGCTTTGATGCGGGAGCTGGAAGCAGCAAATATCTGTTTTTTACATGCGCCCCAGTTTCACCCCGCCTTAAAGAATGTAGGGCCTATCCGCAAAAACCTGGGCATGCGAACCTTTTTTAATATGCTGGGCCCTTTGGTCAACCCTGCATTCCCTTCGTTCAGTATTATCGGGGTTTATAATCTGGAAATGGCACGTTTGTATAATTACCTGATGCAGCAGCAATCAAAGAATTTTGCCATTGTACACGGACTGGATGGCTATGATGAAATTTCATTGACCGGAGATTCAAAGGTGATTACGGCAACAGGGGAGCAGGTTTTAGCAGCAACAGCGCTGGGAGGCAGGGAAGTAAAGCCGGAGTCGATCAGGGGCGGGGCAACTGTAGAAGAGGCCGCTGCGATATTTTCAACAATTATCCGGGGGAAAGGAACACCGGAGCAGGAAGCGGTGGTATTGGCCAATTCGGCAATCGCTTTACAGGTTACGGGTGTATACCCTGATTATACGGATGCATTTGAAGCAGCAAAAGAAAGCCTGCGGTCGGGCAAAGCTTACCAGTGCCTGCAAAAATTAATTGCGCTGCAGTGAATAATGATCAGTTGTCAGCTATCAGTGATCAGCTATCAGCTATCAGTGATCTGTTGTCAGTGATCAGCTATCAGTAATCTTAAATAAGACCATGAACATTCTTGATACTATAATTGAACAGAAAAGAACGGAAGTAGCGGAAAGGAAGACGCGCACATCGGTTAAACAATTGGAAAGTACCGCTGCGTTTCAGCTGCCCGTACGTTCGCTTGCAGCGGCACTGCAACAACCCGGCAGTACGGGCATTATTGCAGAGTTTAAAAGAAAATCCCCCTCAAAAGGGTTTATCAATAAAGATGCGGATGTTGCCACCATTACCGGTGCGTATGCTCAATATGGTGCAGCCGCTATATCGGTCTTAACAGATACGCATTTTTTTGGCGGTTCGTCAGCAGACCT
>DASVMC010000332.1:0-3617 GCA_036384555.1 Niabella sp.
TTTTTCATTAGCCTGATGAATCAGGATCTTTTTTACAGCGCTGATAGGGATACCGCTTTTGTCAAGGCATTCTTTCATAGCCAGCGGTACATGCTTCAGGGCATATTCATACACTTTTCTTCCTTTCATCTTAATAAACAGGGCGTCGGTTCCGGTTTGGTTGTAGCTTCTGCCCATATTTATATAATCCACTTCTTCTGTGCTGTGCGTTTTTGCAGCACAGCCTAATATACCAGGCCCTCCGGTTACCGAAGCCATGTATTCTAAAGTGATTGCTCCTGCGCCATCTGAAAAGATCATGCTATCCCGATCTGCAGGATCAATAATCCGGGATAGGGTTTCTGTACCAATTAACAGTACTTTTTGAGCCATACCTGCCAAAAACCAGGCATGGGATTGAATGACCGAGTGCAGCCATCCGGGGCAACCCACCAATACATCGTAAGCAATGCATTCCGGCCGGCTGATGCCGAGTATATGTTTTACTCTGCAGGAAAGCGACGGTACATTCTGCGGCTGGATAGTATCTCCGGGGATATCTCCGAAATTATGCGCCACAACAATCTGGTCCAGGGTTTCAGGGTCCATCCCGCTGCTTATTAATGCCTGCCAACCGGCTACAGCCGCCATATCAGAAGCATTAATATGCTTCGGAGCGTAGCGCCGTTCGGAAATACCCGTAATGTTTTTAAATTTTTCAATGATGGTGTCATTATGTGCAGAGAGCGGTTTGCCCAAAGGATCAAAAAAAGTATGCGCTGCGAAATCAGCATTTTTCTGTACTTCGTTCGGGATATACGCTCCGGTACCTGTAATAATCGAGGCAAATTGCATGTAATACTGTTTTAAGTGATGGCATATACGCGTTATAGTTACTATACGGTTGCCTTACCAAAACAGTAGAACAATCAGTTAAGTAATGTATATCTAAATATACCGGTTTTTTCTGATATACGATGTTAAAAGTAAATGACAATACGTTCATTCAGGAAGCCCCCGTTTTACCAACGTTTTTTTCAGGTTGGTGATAATGTAAACTGTTGCTCCGCTTCTCAGCTCTTCATACCAATCCCACTCATCCAGGTTGATAACGGCATGCCGGACCGTATAATTGCTTAATGCTGCAATAGCATCTCCCGTAAAGCATATGGCAGAAGCTGGTAGCTCAACGTTTCTAAGTAGGACTGTTAAGGCAGCCTTGCCTGATTGCAACATTGGAGACATTCTGAAAAGTTAATATTGTGAAAAAAAAGGCTGCGCGTCCATGCAGCAGGAAAAAAACTCGGGATACGAATAACCGGACTTCTGCAATTATTATAACAACAATTTGCTGCAAATAGTTTAAGAGTGGAAAGAAAGGTGCTGATTTTCTTATTATCTGCAATGAAAAATAATATTATAAATCAAAAGAAACGTAACAGCGACTGAGATACCGCCCGCCTACCTTTGTTTCAGACACTTAACAGTTTCATTTAAAACAGTATGATGAACAAACAGAATATAAGGCACCCCTATCGATCGGAGCAGTTTGTTACCGGTGCTTATTCCGATGGTGTGGCCGTGGCCGGTTTTTTATTTGTCAGCGGGCAGGCTTCTGTCGATTTTCAGACCTCCGCTTTTATTTTAGGAACCGTGGAAGAGGAAACAAAACGCACGCTGGAAAACATAAGGGCAATTGTAGAGCATGCAGGCGCTACTATGGATGATGTGGTGAAATGTACGGTGCATCTGAAAGAGATCAGCGAATTTGACCGGTTCAATGCAGTATATGCGGAGTATTTTAATGGCATCCGGCCTGCCAGAACCACCGTGCAATCAGTATTGGCGGAAGGGATCCGCGTAGAGATTGATTGTATCGTAAAACTAAACTCATAAAAATGAAACACCCGCAGGAAGTAAAAAGTATAGTGGGCGTAGTGGGTTTGGGACTGATGGGCAGCAGCATCGTAGTGGCCTTGCTGGCTTCGGGATACAAAGTAATAGCAGTGGCGCCTGTGGCCGGAGAAGCGGAGCGGGCATCCGTGCATATCAGGGAAATGCTGTTGCACGCTGACAAAGCAGGGTTACTTAAGGATACAGTAGCGGCCGGCTTTGAAGCAATGACCTTATGTGAGGATTACGCAGCACTAAGCAATTGTGCTATCGTATTGGAATGTGTGGTAGAGAATAAGGAGATTAAAAGCACCGTATATAAAAAGATAGCAGCAGCGGTTGCCCGGGATGTTATTATTGCATCCAATACTTCGGCTATACCCATTAGCGAATTGCAGGAATTGGTTCCCGGACCGGAGCGGTTTGTAGGAATTCATTGGGCAGAACCCGCTTATATGACCCGGTTCCTGGAAGTGACCTGTGGCAGTAAAACAGATGTGCTGCTTGCAGAACAGGCCGTAGCCCTTGGGGTATCCTGTAATAAAGAACCCACTTTATTAAAAAAAGACATCAGGGGTTTTATTACCAACCGCCTGATGTATGCTGTATACCGGGAAGCGCTTACATTGGTGGAACAGGGGCATACTTCCATCAGCGACGCGGATAAAGCGTTCCGGTATGATGCCGGTGCATGGATGACACTGATGGGCATTTTCCGGCGAATGGATTTTATGGGAACCGATGAACAAATGGAAATATATAGCCGGTTGTTTAATCAATTAAGTAACCGTTCGGATGTTCCTCTGGTGATGCAACGACTTGCAGAGAAAGGGGCCAGGGGGGTTCATGATCTGGACGGTTTATATACGTATACCGCTGAAGAGGCGCGGATATGGCAGGCCGCTTTTGTCAATTTCAATGAAGCCATATATCAATTAGCCATTCGTTATTCGGAACAAAATAATTTGAAAAACAATGAAGACCGGTACCAGGGACAAAAACAATATTTATAGCAGATCGGCTGCTTTATTAAGCAGGGCAGAAAGAGTACTGGCAGGCGGGGTGTCTTCAGAATTCAGGAAATACAATCATCCGCATGCACTTTTCTATACACATGGGAACGGCGCTTATATTTATGATGTAGATGGTAACGAGTACCTTGATTTTACGCTGAGCCAGGGGCCATTGATTGTAGGACATTCTCACCCAGGTGTAATAGAAGCCGTAAATACCTATACTGCCGCCGGACAGTTATTTGCCGGGCAACATATAAAAGAAATAGAACTGGCAGAAAAATTGAACCAGCTGATTCCCTGCGCAGCGTTAATGCGTTTTTGTTTAGACGGGTCAGAGGCGGTTCAGACTGCTTTCAGGGTTGCCAGGGCAAAGACCGGACGGAAAAAATTTTTGCGTTTTGAAGGACACTATCACGGGTGGCTGGATAATGTAGCGTGGGGAATCAGTACCCCCGGCATAGCAGCCCTGGGCAGCAGGGAAGCACCTGATGTATATCCCTGGTCCGCGGGTATTGTTGCGCAGGAACGCGATGCGTTTATGATCCTTCCATGGAATGATATTGATTTGCTGGAAAAAACAATAGCAGCACATCACACCCAGCTGGCTGCGGTTATCACAGAGCCCGTTATGTGTAATAACGGGTGCATCCCTCCAGAGAAAGGGTATCTTGAAATGCTGAGAAATTTGTGCAGCAAATACGGCATCGCACTGATTTTTGATGAGGTAAT
>DASVMC010000333.1:0-2075 GCA_036384555.1 Niabella sp.
CCGCAGAGTCTGAAGTCTGCTGTTCCGCCATGCCCTTGCTTTCATTTGACAATGAGGTCTGAATGAATGGTAATGGTGCTGAAGTTTCTTTATTAATCGTTTTTCCAGCCAGCGTAAAACGCAGGTCATTATGAATCAGCTGCCGGTAGATAACAGTGGTATTGCCTGCAAAATCTTCCGGCAGCACCCTTGCTTCGGTCGCATTGATGCCGTTTTTTGCACCGGTAATTTTATAGGTGCCCGGAGCAGCATTGCTCAGCAATGGTATTGTTCCGTCTTCCATGGTAAGGGTCTCAACCACTTCATCTCCGCCGACCTTCTCAATCCTTACCATAACATCGGCCAACGGTTTACCGGTTGGCTGATCAATCACTTTTACCGCAATGCTTTTTTCAGCAGGTTTCAGCACGGGTGGTGGCAATGGCGCGGGTGCTGTTTCTTTTGGTTTTTTGTTACCCAGCCAGAACTTCACCCCCAGGCTCACACTTAAAAAACCCAGGTCCTTTTTTTCAGTGTAGGTATTGGTAAAGCTGTATTTGCTGTTGATGTCCCGCGCAATTTCCACCGCTGCTTTGGGATCTTCAAGCATAACCGGACCGGAAAGTGTACCCTGAGCGCCTGACTGACCGGTCATTTGGGGGGAAGGGATATACCAGTAATCCACCCCCAGGGAAAGAGCAGCCTTCGGAGTAAGGAAAAGTTCAAAACTGGCTCCGCCACGCCCTATGAACTGGATACCCGCCTTTTCTTTTACATTTTCCGGGGAAGCCTGGCCGCTCGCTTTAAAAGCATCGTAAAATGTTTGGGTCATTCCATACTGTTCATAACTGCCGTTAACAGAAACATCCGCTGTGCCAATTGTAGCACCGGTAGCGGCGTCATTGACACTATACGTATAATGATCCGGTGAAGCACCGTTCCCGCTTAAATAATAATATCCAAAACGGCGGAACGCCACTCCGCCCTGCACATAGACAGACCCCTGCAATCGTTCGCTTCCCAGCCAAAGTCTTGGCCCGGTAAGCGCATAATACCCTTTAAAATCTTTAACGGATCTACCGCTTTCCGTGTTCTCCGGAAAATGAAAATAATCGCCTTTTGCCTGGCCGGAGTCAAGGGCATTCCGGAATATTCCCGCATTATCCTGGCTCTTTAGCACATCTTCAGCTGCCGCAGCAAAGCTTCCTGCTTTTGAATGATCTCGTTTTATGGAAAGCATTCCTACAGCCAGGTCCCAGCCAAACAGCCTGTTGCGCCAGCCGCCGGTCACTTCAGCAAACAGCCCGTTACTGAAATGATAAAGCGGGTTGTGTGACAATGACTTGTTCCTGAGCAGATAGCCGCCCCGCAGTCCCACATAAAAACCTTTCTGATAGGGAGGAAAGCCCGGGTCATCGGTGCTTGCAGTACTTACGATCATTGGTGTGTTAGCGGAAGCGCTGTCATCCTGTGCCTGAACAAACAAAACGCCTGTTAGCAGGCAAAGAATGGTAAGCCATAATGTTTTTTGTTTCATAGTTCCTTATAAAGTAGTTATTATTTGATTTATGGGCAGGTAAATATAAGCGAAATCTGCCATCTGTAAAAGGTTTCTTCCTTTAGCGGAATGAACAGGAGCATCGGGTTTTGCCAGCTATACATTACCTTAGCAACATGGATAAAAGACTCTTTTTGTTAGATGCGTATGCATTGGTTTTCCGGGCTTATTATGCACTCATTCGAAGCCCGAGGGTTACCAGTAAAAATAAAAATACAAATGCCCAGTTTGGGTTTACCAATACCTTAGTAGAGCTCATTACAAAACAAAAGCCTACACATATGGCCGTTTGTTTTGACACCCATGAATTGACTGAACGACACACGGATTTTGCCGATTACAAGGCCAACCGCCAGGAAACACCCGAAGACATCCTGATTGCCGTGCCGGATATTAAACGCATCGTTACGGGGTTTAATATCCCGGTTATTGAAGCTCCGGGTTACGAAGCAGATGATATTATTGGCACCCTAAGCAAAAAAGCCGCCGCCGAAGGTTATGAGGTATTCATGGTAACCTCTGATAAGGATTACGGTCA
>DASVMC010000334.1:0-6576 GCA_036384555.1 Niabella sp.
CCGCCGTGCCGGCTATCCGCAGTAGCCGGTGTCCTTGCTGGTGTTGCGTTCAGCAGCATTTTGTTAATCTCCGGTAAAACATCCGTTTCAAAAGCGTTGATCTTTTTAAAATGCGCCGGGGAAAGAAAGATTCCCTTGCCATAACGGTCGCCTTTTTTTACAAGAAAGAACCCGTTTGTATTTACAGCATTTCTTTTAAGAATATCTGCAGCATCCGTGAAGGCCATTATATTTTTCCTGCCGGTCAGTCCCTGCCGGTAAATTGCCTGTGTGCCTGCGTCAAATATGATTTTCCTGGTGGAAAAAATAGCTGCGGGTAACAACAAAAACAGCGCGCATACAACTGCCAGTATGCTGATGGATTTTATTAAGGCTGCAGTGCTGATAGCGCCGCCGCCTGCATTGGTTAGGATGATAACAGCGGTTATCATAAGAACAATGTACAAAATGAGGAATACGGGCGTAAGGAAATGGCTGGGATAAAGTACGATCTTATTGTTTTCGATCGTGTACTTGATTTTCCTGAACATAGGCACTATTGGTTTTAGGAATTGTTTTTCAGGAGGCAAAAATAGTAAAAAGGAACCGGAGGAGAACAGGGAAGGAAAAAAGCAGTAAAATTTTACAGATCCGTATAAACATAAAAAAAAGCATCGTGCTTCCTTGGCAAAACCCGGTTTCCCGTTTTTTACTTACTAACCCGATGCTTTTTTAATTAGCTTCTGCATTGTCGCCGCTTTAACTTGATAACCGGGTACTTTTTCCAGAGGAATCGGTACTTTATAGTTAAACAAGATCACAGCAACAGGCAAGGCGTCCGCTGGTGCTTAAAATTCCGGATGATTAACAGTACCTCGGTCGGAGCGCCGTATACATTGCTGCATCCTGCAATTCCTCCTTTGATACGCCATCTTTTCTTTCCTTGTTAAGCGGTAACAGTTACCTGCTTTCTGAAATTCAACAAAGACACCCTGCGCTGCTTTTTAGGGCTTTACCTGATGTAATTGTATCTGAAAGTCAGTTGTCAAAGAAACTGTGTGCATTTTTGAAAAAAACTCCAATACCATCTTTTCAGAAAATATAGTTGCTCTCATCAATTGCAAATTGAAGATACGATTTGCAATCCCCCTTTTCCAAATTTCCGGCCCTGTTGTTATACAACTGTTGTAAACAGGTCCATCCACAGTTTTTGAGAGTTATCCACCATAAATCACATTTTAGCCGGAGGTATTAACAGGGTAATGCACATTACCTTGTATAGTTTGCTGAAAGAGATCGGTTTATTTTGATGTTTTTAAACAGGTACTGGTCTCTGTATTAAAAAATATTTATTTTTAGGGCAAATTAAGTAGCTAAAATGAATAAATTTTCAAAAAAAGGTGTACTGGTCGCCGGAACCTGCCTGTTACTGTTGAATACTGCCCTGTTTGCGCAGCAGCAAAAGTTTATTGATCCTGCCAATATGGATCTTTCGGCAAAACCGGGCAATGATTTTTATGAATATGCAAGCGGTACCTGGATTAAGAACAATCCGATACCGGCAAAAGAAACCCGCTGGGGCAGCTTTAATATATTGAGGGATTTTAACATCAACGCAGTAAAATCGATCGTTGAAAAAGCGGCAGCAGATAAGAAGGCGCCGGCAGGGTCGGTAGAAAAACGCGTGGGTGATTTTTATGCGGCAGGTATGGACAGTATTGCTATTGAAAAAGCAGGCTATACACCCATAAAAGCAGACCTGGCATCAATTGATGCTGTTCAGTCAGTACCGGATCTTTTAAAGCAGATCAGTTATTTGCGGCGCAAGGGTATTGCATCTCCGCTGTATGGTTTTTATATAGGGCAGGACCGGAAGAATGTAGCGGTTATGATACCGCAGTTATTACAGGGTGGAACTTTCCTGCCGGACCGGGACAATTATTTGAAGGACGATAAACGATCTGTTGCCATAAGAGCTGCCTACGCCCGCTATATTACCACGCTTTTCAGCCTCACAGGAACAAAAGAAACGGAGGCGGCGGCTGATGCGGCTACCATTTTTAACATAGAAAAACAACTGGCAGCAGCACAATTAAGTCGTGTTGAAATGCGGGATGCCTATAAAACCTATAATAAATTTTTCGTTGAAGATCTTTCAAAAACAACTCCGGGACTGGATTGGAGAAAGATACTGGAAGAATTGAATGTTAAGGGGCAGGACAGCGTTCTGGTAAACAACCCGGCGTTCCTGGTTACTGTATCCGGGTTGCTGCAGTCTGTACCCCTTGATGACTGGAAGGTGTATGTAAAATGGAATGTATTGAAAAATGCAGCTGCTTATCTGAGCAGTCCTTTTGTGAATGCCAGTTTTGCGTTCACCCAGACGCTTACAGGACAAAAAATACAAACACCCCGCTGGCAGCGGATGTCTTCTTTAACAGATAACAGCATTGGGGAATTATTAGGTCAGCTGTATGTAAAGGAATATTTCAAACCAGCCGCAAAAGCCCGGATGGAAGAGCTGGTAGCTAATTTAAGGAAAGCGTTTGCTGTAAGGATCGGCGATCTTGACTGGATGTCAGATTCAACCAAGCAGAAAGCATTGGCAAAGCTGGCCGCTTTTCATCCCAAAATTGCTTATCCGGATAAATGGGAAAACTACGATGGCCTGGTGCTCAATCGCACTTTTTTCTTTCAAAATATAAGGAACGTAGACGCGTGGAAATATAATTTTATGATCAGCCGGCTGGGCAAACCTGTGGACAGAACACGCTGGAGCATGACACCGCCTACTGTGAATGCTTATTATAGTGCCACGCTGAACGAAATTGTGTTCCCGGCAGGGATTTTACAGTTCCCCTTCTTTGATCCTAATGCAGATGATGCAGTGAACTATGGTGGTATTGGCGCTGTAATCGGACATGAAATGTCGCATGGCTTTGATGATAACGGAAGCAAATATGACGCCGACGGAACACTCCGGAACTGGTGGACCGATGAAGACCGGAAGAACTTTGATGCTAAAACTGCGGCACTTGCCCAACAGTATGACGGCTATACCGTTTTAGATACGATTCATGTAAACGGGAAGCTGACGCTTGGAGAGAACATCGGCGATCTGGGCGGCCTGAACGTGGCGTATGAAGCTTTTAAAATGACCAAAGAAGGGCAGTCCGGTAAAAAGATTGATGGGTTTACCCCGGATCAGCGCTTCTTTCTTTCATGGGCACAGGTATGGCGCGGGAATATTTTACCTGAATCTGCTGCGCAATCTATATTAACAGATCCCCATTCTCCCGGACCGTACAGGACCATAGGTCCTATTGTAAACATGGATGCATGGTATAAGGCATTTAATGTTCAACCCGGAGATCAATTATATAAGAAACCGGAAGACCGGATCCGGATCTGGTAACCGACCTCCGTATACCGGAAAGAGACTGTCTTTTATAAAAGACGGTCTCTTTTTTTTATAAAACAAGTCAGGAGCCGGCCGGTAAAAGCCTGTTATTGACAGGCAGCTTAAAATAATCCCGGATCATTTGTGTAATCTTTTTGTTTCTGCATCTTATACCCAAACGAACCTAAGATGTATATGAAATTAATTTGCCGGCTTATACTAACACCACTCCTGCTGTTTGCTGCAGCAACCATCGCAGCACAAACCCCTGTGATGGAGGTCCATGAAAACGGGCAATATAAAACAGATCAGACAATAGTGCTGCAGCAGCTTTCAGCCGATGTTAAAATTGTAGGAGCTATTGCTACTACCACTATGCGTATAAGTTTTTATAATCAGTCCAGCCGTATTAAAGAAGGCAGGCTGACCTTTCCTTTGCCGGAAGGAGTAAGCGTCAGTGGCTTTGCCCTGGATATGAACGGGTATATGCGCAAAGCTGTTCCGGTTGAAAAAGAGAAAGCTGCAGCTGTCTTTGAAAGCGTGGAAAGACGCAAAGTAGATCCCGGTCTGTTAGAAAAAACAGAAGGCAATAATTTCAGAACCCGCGTATACCCGCTGAATCCTAATGGTATCAGAACAGTTGAAATTGTTTATAACCAGCAGCTGTTTAGCAATAAAGGACAACTCATCTATCATCTGCCGCTTGCTGATGAAATGATAAAGACATTTACGTTAACAGCAACGGTATACGATAAAGTTTCGGTGCCGCAATTAACGGAAAAACCGGATGGAAGCTTTGTATTTGAAAAAAAAGGAAATGCCTGGAAGGCGTCTGTTACTAAATCTGGTTTTACACCCAACGGATCTTTGACCATAGCGCTTCCTCAGTCAGAAGGCGCTCCTGAGGCTTTGGTAAAAAAAAATGAGGAGGGCGGCTATTATTTTCTTGCGAATGTACCGGTAACGGCTCCAACGCCGGTCCGGAAAACAATCAACCGCATTACGATTCTTTGGGACAATTCGCTTAGCGGTAAAAAAAGAGATCACCGGAAAGAAGAAGCATTCCTGCAGCAATTACTTGCAACCAAAAACAATATAGATGTATCACTGTATGCCGTTGCTACCACTACCAGAAAGGTAGGTGATTATACCATTTCCAATGGCGCCATCGGGCAGGTGCTAAAAGCAATTGAGGACCTGATTTACGATGGCGCCACGGATTATAGCACCATTCCGGATGATATAGCCCGGAACGGAGATGTGCTGTTTTTTACAGATGGACTTTCCAATTTCGGGGAATGGAGCAGGTTACCCGGAACAGCCGTGCATACACTGATCGCTACGCCTGTAGCAGATTACAGCAAACTACAGCTGATCAGTAATGCTACCGGCGGCCAGATGATTGACCTGAACCGGCTGGGAATAGCGGAAGCAGCGGACCGCATTACTACCAGTCCTTACCGGTTCCTGGGCATCAAATACCTCTATGATGTAACAGATGTGTACCCGGCAACCCCTGTTGCAGTAAACGGTAATTTGCTGGTAACAGGCATTGTTCAGAAACTGCCTGCTACGGTTACCTTACAATTCGGATATGGTAATAAGGTGGAAAAGGAAATACCCATACTATTAAATACGGATGTAACGGCAGCTGACTGGAATATCGAAACGTTTTGGGCACAACAGAAAATTGCAGCGCTTGAAGTGTTTTATGAGCAGAACAAAGAAACGATAGCCCGGCTGGGTAAAAAAATGGGGATTGCTACAAAGAATACCAGTCTGCTTGTTCTGGAAAATGCGGCAGATTATGCAAAGTATGAAATTACACCACCTGCGGACCTGATGCAGGAGTACAGCCTGCTTATAAAGCAAAGAAAAGAAGAACGGGAGGCCGCCTGGGGCAATTATCTTACCGCTGCAAAAGAGCAGATCCGGGAGCTGAAAGAATGGTGGAACACAGACTTTTCAAAGCGGCCTAAAAAGCGGATATGGACCGGTGCGCCTGACGCGGTCTCTTCTCAACCAATGCCGTCTGCAATAGCGGAAGATAAAGAGGTTGCTGCGGTATCTGATAGTAACAACGGCTATTTGGCTGATCAAAAGATCGGCAACGGAGCACCCGGCCAGGCAAATATGCTGCAGGCTAGAGTGAGCGGTTTAGCGGTAAGGAATCAGGAGCCGGAAGAAGAAGTAGTAACGGCTGCACCGCCCCGTGGGAAAGTACGTACCATCGATATCCAAAGTGACGCAGCATATATGAAGCAGTTCAGCACTACGGTTACAACGGCGGATGCCTATAAAACATACCTGCGTCTGCGTGAAAAGTACCAGACCACACCGTCTTTCTATTTCGATGTGGCTAATTGGTTCTATGAGCATAAAGAACCAGTACGGGCGATAACGATCCTGAGCAACCTGGTGGAGCTGGAACTGGAAGATGCAACGTTATACAAAACCGTCGCTTATCTGTTAAAGAAATACGGTGATGAACAAAAAGAACTGTTGATTACTAAAAAAGTGCTCAACTGGCGGCCAATGGACCCCCAAAGCTACCGGGACTATGCACTGGCATTGCAGGATAACGGCAACTATCAGCAAGCTCTTGATACCTTATACACCGCTTTAACGCACATGTACACAGAAGAAAGCCGTAACCGTGATAATGGCATCGAGGAAGTATTGCTTATGGAGATGAACCATATTGTGAGCCTGCATAATGCGCAGGTAAGCACTGCAAATATAGATAAGACGTTGTTATACGGGTTGCCGGTAGACATCCGGGTTGTGCTTAACTGGAATCTGGATAATACAGACATGGACCTGCATGTTATTGACCCGCTGCATGAAGAGTGTTATTACCAGAACCGGGAGACCGCGATCGGAGGCCGTCTTAGCGATGATTTTACAGACGGTTTTGGTCCCGAGCAGTTCCTGTTGAAAAAGGCGGTAAAAGGAAAATACCAGATCAAAACCAACTTCTTTGGTGAACGCAGTGTAACAGCTGTCGGGCCGCCCACGTTGATGGCAGAAGTATTCTTACGGTATGCCACCGGAGCAGAAGAACGGAAGATCGTTGTATTCCAGGATGCGAAAGGGAGCAACGCCAACAGTTCCGATGGTCAGACGTTAATAGCTGAGTTTGAATTTTAGTAGTGTGACTCCTGACCGTACTTCTTACGGACAGCACGCCAATGACC
>DASVMC010000335.1:0-3116 GCA_036384555.1 Niabella sp.
CTTCTGGGCTATTTTTGTTACAGTGGGTGCAGAACAGTTCGGTACCAATCTGAGAGCTACAGCCGCTACAACAATTCCCAACTTTGTACGCGGATTATTGGTCCTGATGCTCAGCTTGTTTGAAGGGATCCGGAGTATCAACCATATCAGTTACGTAAACGGGGCGATCATTACTTCCATTATCGTTATGACCCTCTCCTCCATTGCAGTAATTCCCTTACCCGAAACTTTTCATAAGGATCTGAATTACGAAGAGGTCTAATATTGGCTGCAGAAATCAACAAGCTGCTTTTCATCAATCTCTTTCATACACTTGAAATGTCCCAGCGGGCATTTTGATAAGCCGTATTTTGAACAGGGGCGACAGTTTATGGTAACGCCGGCTACCAGTGAATGATCAATCTTATAAGGCTGCACACCCAGCAATTCCGGAATGGTGCTGCCCCATACCGAAGCGATCGGTTTATTAAAAGCCTCGGCAATATGTGTCAGGCCCGTGTCAAAGCCAATAACCGAATCCGCCTTAGCCACCAGGAATACCGACTCGTCCAGCGATGTGCTGCCACAGGCCGTATATACTTTATTTCCTATAGCTGCAGCCACATAAGCGCCGTTCTCCTTAACATCGTTGCCCCCTAAAAGCACTACGGGCTTGTTCAGTTCCCGGCAAACAGCAATGATCTTGTCATTAGGCATTCTTTTAGTAAAATGCGCGGCACCAATAATAAAAGCAATATACCCATTGGTATGTGTTGGCGGCAGCAACTCATTTAATACATGCGTTTTCTTTATAAAATAATCAATCGGTTTGTTGTCATTGCTGACGCCCAGCGGCGCCACTGCTTTTAAATAGCGGTCTACCAGATGCACCGGTGGCAACAGCTGCTTCCGCAACTTCAGGCTCAGCCACTTTTTTACAGTTTGTTTATTATAGGTATATGATTTAAGGCCGGTTCTCAATTTGATGATCGCCGTACGCAGGTTACTGTGCAGGTCTACCAGACAATCATATTTCTCTGTCCTTATTTCACGGATCGTCGCATCCAGGGTATCTTTCAGCAGCAGCAGCTTATCTACATAAGGGTTGCCTTCATAAATATACCGGAATGCGGGCTTGGTCAGAAAATGCACTTCAACTCCGGGCAGTTGCTGTTTCAGGCACCGCACAACAGGTGTCGTGTAAATAATGTCGCCCATGGAGCTAAAGCGGATCACTAATATTTTTTTGGGTTGTTGCATTTATTTGCCGGAACGGATTTTTTCAATAATAGCAGTGCTTGAGATACCGGGTAAAAAGGGCATCAATTTTACTTCGCCCCCATTTTCCAGTACTTCTTTTGCTCCGGCAATCTGTTCTACTGTATAATCGGCAGATTTTACCAGTACATCCGGCAGTAATAACCGGATCAGTGAGCGCGGGGTTTTTTCTTCAAACAGAACGATCGCATCCACAAAAAATAAAGCTCCTAATAAAAAAGCGCGGTCATCCTGGCCAATGACCGGGCGCTCCGGGCCTTTCAGCAGCTGTACAGAACTATCCGCATTTAATCCGATGATCAGCCGGTCACCGCAGGCTGCTGCGCGTGCAAGCGATTGTACATGTCCTGCGTGCAAAAGATCAAATACGCCATTTGTAAATACCACTTTCTTTCCAAGTGCTTTCCACTCGTTCCGCTTTTGCAGGGCCTCCGCTGTTGAAACTATTTTTGCTTTTATCAACGTTTCCTGTTCAGATAACATCTTGCTTATTTTTTAGTTTGGGTGGCAATTGCAGCTATTTCTTCCATTGTTACAGCCACGCTGCCCACCTTGCTTACAGCCACGGCTGCTGCATAGTTCGCCAGTTCACAGGCTATTTTAATATCCATGCCCAGCGCCAGAAAATACCCCAGTGAAGCAAATACGGTATCACCCGCCCCTGTTACATCAAATACCTCGTTGGCCTTCACCGGAAAATTGTAGTATTCTTTTTTAGAGATCAGATCCAGCCCTTCTTCTGATCGGGTCACAACCAGGTAATCACACTTTATTTTTGATAATAACTTTTTTGCCGTTGCGTTCAGCTCCTTATCATCGGCGATCCCTTCCACTACGGCGGCCTCTGCGAGTTCCCGCTTATTAGGTTTTACCAGGTATGCACCGGAATATTTTTCATAATACAGGCCTTTAGGGTCAACAATTACTTTTTTCTTCTTCTTATTGCAAAGCCTGATCAATTTTTGCGTAAAAGAAGGTGACAGGACCCCTTTATTATAATCTGACAACAGTACCATATCTGTTGCCGCTAACTCTTTTTCAAGACCTGTAAGCAATTTTTGCTCCAGGTCGCTGTCAATAATTGCGGTAACTTCTTTATCAACCCGGAGTAACTGGTGATTTCCTGCCATCATGCGCGATTTAATGGTTGTAGGACGTGCTGCGTCGATCAGGATATTGGCCGTATTGATCAATTCATCATCCAGTTGTTTTACCAGTACTCTTCCTGCATCATCATTACCTACAACCCCTCCTATCGTAACCCGGGCATGCAGCTGCAACAGGTTTTGCGCAACATTTCCCGCACCACCGGGGGTAACGGTTTCATTCTTTACGCTCAATACCGGTACCGGAGCTTCCGGCGACAGTCTTCTGGCTGCGCCCCATATGTAATGATCCACCATCAGATCACCCACTACCAAAACGGCAGGTCTTTTTTTTGATCGTATAACCGTTTTCAATACGTCCTTAATTCCCATGGTCCTTTGTACTTTTGGCAAAGTAAGGACTAAATAACAATAATTCCATGCTGGATTGATGCACCGTCTCTTCTTTTAAAAATTATTTCACCGGCAGGTCTTTAATTATTACCTTTTCATAAAAATTACTTTATGTCATTCAAAAGATGGATTTTAATCCCTTTTCTATATACCTTTCTTTTAACCGCCTGCAGCCCGAAAGACAAAAACAACAGTGTAACGCCCCCTCCTGATGCCTCCTCCTCCGCGCAACAATTATTAGCAGATTCACTTTATATGTATGCAAAGCAGATCTATTACTGGAACACGTCTTTACCCGACTCTTCATCTTTCCATCCGAGAAGCTATGCCCAGAGCGATACGCTGTCGGGGTTGGAGAAC
>DASVMC010000336.1:0-6962 GCA_036384555.1 Niabella sp.
GAGCAGGGATGAAGCGGGCAATTACCACATTATTACCAAATATGATGTTCTGCAGGCGTTAGGCAGCTGACCTTATAAAAGCGAAAAAAAACTTTACTCTATAAAAAAAATCAATTTTAACAGTTATGAAATTAGCAAACCCGACGGGAAAAACACTGGAAGAATTACAAAGCGGCCTGTCTGTTTTATACCCCGGCACAAAAATCAGAAAAGCTTTTCTGGGCATTGGCCCGAACAACCTGGTTGTGCCTGTATCAGGAGGACTGAAACATGTTATACGGCCAATCAAAAAGAACACACTTCTTGTTGCTGATTTTATTCCTCCGGTGCTGATCATCATTGGAGCGCTTTTTGCCAGCGTACTGATCATTTCCGTTATTTTCACCCTCATCATAGGAGCTCCGGTTATCGGAGGGTTTGGAGGTGTGGGTTTTGTACTCATTTTTCTTGCCATTAAAGCCATTTACAAATCGGCGAACAAAGAAAAGTTTGATCGCTTTTACACAGATCTCAATGCAGCAATGACCCATTCCAGTCAGCCAGGTTCTATTTTCTGATCCGGCATGTATAGCAAACGGCGGTCAAAGGAGCTTTTCTTTGGTGTTATTGCCCCGGCCGGGCATAGCTGGTTTCGATTTCATATAAGAATCAGCAAGATCTTTACTGAACATCAATAAAAAATTCTTTCTGACTATATGCAGAGAGACTACTGAGCCGCTTGGCAATGTATGCATTCCACTGCTCCTGCTTTAACGGATTGCGTCCATTATTGGTTTCTTTATCATAACGCGTTTGAAGAGCAGCAGCTTCTTTGGAAAGCCGCTGCATTTCATTGGTTATTGCAGTTCCATAGCTTTTATTAGAAAACGCGTGGGTTTGTAAAAAACGAGAAGCTTCACGGGCAAAAATTTCTGAGATGTCAAAATGTTTCTGCTCATGATTTAAAAGATAGGTAATTGCAGCTGCACCGGAATTTAAAACAGCTGCTCTTATATAGGAATTACCAGGATACATCAGCGCCTGTACTTTCAGGCGATTACGTCCCTTTTCCCTTCCCGAATTAATATGTGTCAGCACATATAAAAAACCGGTTCTTGTTACTGCCTGATTTACGCCTAACTTTTCAGGAACAGGCGCTCCTTTTTGCACTACTTTAAAATCCGACACTTTTAATATTCGCTCAGGAGACCATTCAATCGCCGACACTGTATGCTGCACCTGCGCATTTGAAACAGATGCAGCTAATAAGAGACAAACCAGTTCAATGATCCGCATACTTAAAATAAGAAGTCCCGCCGCGCCATATTCCAACGAAGCCCCACAGCTGCCCATTTGGTGGTATTATCCGGCAAGCCCTGTACCCTGTATTTACGGTACATACCGCTTACATCTATGAACAGGTTCTGGATCACCTCATAAGATACAGTAAGTGAGCCCAGCATTGCTTTATTGCTGATACCACCGCCAATAAAATAACCATCCTGATCTAAACGGCCGTCGTTATAATTACGGAACAGGTCACCTCCATAACTGGGCGAGTACCACGCTGTATTATAATTGGTAGTATCCAATCCTTTATTATACATGATCAACATAGCCTTCAGGTATAATTTTGGTAAGGGCTGATAATTGGCAATACCGACAAATTCCCTGAAATTAGCCCCAAGCGGGTGTGCCAGCGGTTGATTATAATGCAGGAAGTTATTTTGCGCCCATTTATCTGTATAGGTAAACGGCCGTACAAAATTCCCTTCCACTTGCAGGTCCAGGTTTTTAACGGTAAAGGCATCTGCATACTTGGCACCTATCTGGTAGCCAAATTTATTAACCCAGGGACCATTGGATTTGAGCACTTTGCTTACTACAAATTCATTAATGAGCCATTGTCCGTACATTTGAAACTGCCGGGCAAAATTGGCCTTCACATCCAATCCGATACTGGATTTTGCACTGTTACCCATATAAGATGAATAGGCCCTGTTAAACATAGAAGGATTCAGGTAGCCCACCTGGAATCCCCCGTTCTTTTTGCTGTTGAACATCGTGCTTTCAAAAAAGCCCAGTTTTAACCAGTTGGTTGCCTGCCAGGTCAGATAATGGAACATCATGTAATTCCGTGGCCTGGTAGTATCTTTACGAACTTCAAAAGGTGCAATTGTTTGAGCAGCTACAGAAGTCAACTGAAAGTTGCCGGCCTGAACTGACATTTTCAGGAAAGGATATGGCGCACTGAAATCACTGATAAATAAGCTGCGGTAACCATCACCTATAAAGAATTTATCATGTGCCAGCTGAAAGTCGATGTATTTTCCGGCATGAAACGTAATACCGCCCCGTACGTTCCAGTAGTCATACCCGTCTTTTTTAAAGTCTTTATAATAGGCCATACCCGGAACACTTATATGCGCATCGGTAAAGTCCTGTACATATCTGGGATCCCGCTCCTGGTTTTCTGAAAAATACAGGTAATATCCTACCCGCTGATCGATCTGTCCCCGGAAACGGACTCCTCTTGTATTGACAAAAGTGTTAGTCCCCGTAGCCCTACCTATTTCAAAATTCAGCACGGGATCAACGATCAGACTGTATTGATCTCCTTTATCAATCATGTATAAGTGCGAAGGGTTTTCGAAAAAAGCACCTAATATGGGCTTTCTTCTGAAAGAATCCCGGTAATTTTCTGTCCAGTCAGAATTATTCATCATCATGCTGCGGATATTATACCGGTCTACTTTGGTCAGCACGCCTTCCAATGCGCCAGCCTTATCCAGAGAATCAATCCGTTCCACCCGCTCAGTCGCTCTTTTGCGCCCCCAGGGTCTCACTGTGGTAAATCTCAAAACAGAATCATTCCGCAACTTAATATCCAGTCGTTCAATTAACCGGTTTTGTTTATCACTCAGTTCAATATTATCTGTTTGAGCCATGCTATAAAATGGCAGCAATACAAAAACAAATTTCAGCAAATGGTTCATTTTCATACAAATAGGATAATGGTTTACGTTTCCCGGCTTCGAAAGGCCTTTATATTTTTAGCAAATATACTATCAGCCAATATGTTATAATCCTTTCATTTGATATCATTTAAGTAATTTCGAAAAATCTGAAGGATTTTACTGATATTGTTGCACTTAATTACAAAAATCATGCAAACATTCTTAATAAAGGGGATAAACATTGTAAATGAAGGAAATATATCTAACGGGGATCTGTTCATAAAGAATGGAAGGATTGAAAAAATAGCACCGGTCATTAACACCAGCGAGGCGGTTACGGAAATCAATGGCGATCAAAAGTACCTTTTACCCGGCGTAATCGATGACCAGGTACACTTCCGGGAGCCCGGGCTGACTCATAAAGCCACCATTTACACCGAAAGTAAGGCGGCTGTTGCCGGAGGGGTAACCAGTTTCATGGAAATGCCGAATACAGTGCCGCCAGCATTTACGCTGGAGCTGTTGGAAAACAAATATGAAACAGGCAAACAAACATCGCTGGCCAATTACTCCTTTTTTATGGGCACCAATAACCAAAATGCGGAAGATGCGCTCAGAGCCAACGAATATAAAGACCGCATATGCGGCATTAAAGCATTCATGGGCTCCAGCACCGGGAACCTGCTGGTAGATAACCCGCTGGTGTTGGAAAAATTATTTGGGGGAAGTGAATTACTGATCGCTACTCATTGTGAAGATGAACGGATTATTAAGGCGAACCTCCAGGCCGCCATAGCGTCCGGCAGGGAACTGACCGCCGCAGATCACCCGGTTATCCGTAATGAAGAAGCCTGTTTTGAATCTTCGTTCTATGCGGTCCAGCTAGCAAAAAAGCATGGCGCGCGGCTGCACATTCTGCACATCAGCACTGAAAAAGAGCTACAGCTATTTACCAATATGCTGCCGTTGAAGGATAAAAAAATTACTGCTGAAGTATGCGTGCACCATCTGCATTTTACTGCAGCGGATTATGCTGCACAAGGTAATCTGATCAAATGTAATCCCGCCATTAAAGCACCGCACAACCGGGAAGCATTGTGGAAGGCCCTACTGGACGACCGTTTAGACGTTATCGCTACTGACCATGCGCCTCATACCTGGGAAGAAAAGAACGAGCCTTACCTCAAAGCACACGCAGGAGTTCCCCTGGTGCAGCATTCCCTGCCACTGATGTTGTATTATGTAAAACAGGGGCGCCTTCCCCTTGAAAAAGTTGCGGAAAAAATGAGCCATGCAGTGGCAGACTGTTTCCAGATAAAAGAACGTGGATTTATACGGGAAGGATACTATGCCGACCTGGTGATCGTTGATATGGACCGTCCCTTCCAGGTCACTCAAGACAATATACTATACAAATGCAAATGGAGTCCCTTTGAAAACAGGGACAGCAACAGCAAACCGTTCTCATTCCCGGCAGGCATTACCCATACATTTGTAAGCGGGAATTTAGTTTATGGAAATGGACAATGGAATGAGTCTATAAAAGGAGAACGATTATTATTTGACAGGAAGTAAGCCCTATGAGGTTTTAAAACATAGGATTATTAAACTTTTCTTATGCAGATCGACCATATTTCTTTTAATGATATTGCCATTTTTCATCCTGAAGAGGAATATTCGATTTTTCATAAACTCAATTTTACACGTACTTCCGGTGGAAGGGAGTGGCTCCGCCACTATTTTTCAAACCCCTTCAGCGATATTACCAAAATTACCGGTACCCAGAACATACTGAAACAGCTGATCCAGCATGTAAATGAATGGCCGGAAGATATTACAAACGGAACGATCCTGGTAATGGAACGATTCCTTGATTATGCCCTGGATAAAATAAACAATCGCCCCAATACGATAGATGCGGTTTTTTACCGGGTATTTCATCAGGCAGATTATACAATGGCACGCTTTTCCGTCAGCCACTTTGCCGATTTTTTCAGGGGTATCCGTAAAATTGCTGATATATTGCGCGCTGTAGCGCTTCCCTCCACATTCAGAATATACCTGGACCGTATTGATCAGCTGTTAAAAACAGCCGCATTTCATCAGCTATCTGAGCTGCAAAAAGATCCATACATCTCCCTTAGCAAGAATGTTTATTATGCTGGCCAGTTACGGCTGATGCATAAAAATGAAGTGCTGGAATTAATAGACATTTATTCGCGTCTGGATGCCTGGTACTCGATGGCAATGGCTGTTAAACAGTACCAACTTTCCTTTCCTGTTTTTATAGACCAGGGCACCCCCATAATTGAAGCCGAAGGACTTTATCATATCCTGTTACAAAATCCTGTGCCATACGATCTGGACATTACACAGAAAAATAATTTCCTGTTTTTAACCGGAGCAAATATGGCGGGCAAAAGCACACTGATCAAATCGGTTGGTGCATCTGTATTCCTGGCCCATATAGGTATGGGAGTTCCGGCCGGATCCATGCGCCTGACCCTATTTGACGGGCTGATCAGTAATATTAATGTAGTGGATAATATTGTAAAAGGAGAAAGTTATTTCTTTAACGAGGTGCAGCGTATCAAAAACACGGTTGAAAAAATAAGCAACGGGCAGAAATGGCTGGTCCTGATCGACGAGCTTTTTAAAGGGACGAACGTTCAGGATGCTATGCGTTGCTCACTAGCTGTTGTAAAAGGGTTGTTAAAGGTGAAGACCTCTTTATTTGTGCTTTCTACCCATTTATATGAAATAGGAGAAGACCTTGCAGACGAAAGCTCTATCACCTTCAGACATTTTGAAACAGTTGTAACAGGGGATACTCTCTCCTTCAGTTACCAGCTAAAAAAAGGCATCAGCAAAGACAGGCTGGGCTATTTTATTCTTAAAAAGGAAAAAGTAATTGAGCTGCTGGACAAACTATAGCCGCGCTGCAAACTGCGATGCCCGCTAAGACAGCTTGCCCGTTCTTTGGTTGAGGTCCTCAATATAAGCCAGCAATTCTTCCCTGCCCCGTTTATCAATTGCAGAAGTAACAAAATGGACCGGCAGTTCTTCCCAGTTTTCTTTAAGCTGATTTAAAAATGCCTCCACATTTCTTACCGTAGCCGCCGGCTTATTCTTATCGGCCTTTGTAAAAACCAATGCAAAAGGTACTCCCCAGGCTCCCAGCTGATTAATAAATTCGATATCAATAGATTGCGGTTCATGCCGGCTGTCAATCAGTACAAATATACTGATCAGGTTTTCCCGTTTGAGAATGTATTTTTCAATCATGCCCGACCAGCTCTTGCGTTGTTTCTGAGAAACTTTTGCATACCCATAACCAGGCAGGTCAACCAGGTACCATGACGCTTTCTCCATACGGCCGGCCTTATTTCTTATTCCTGTCAGAATTTCAAAATGATTGATCAGCTGTGTTTTTCCGGGAGCCGCAGAGGTTTTAGCCAATGCCTTTTTATTGCATAACATATTGATCAGGGACGACTTCCCCACATTACTCCTTCCTATGAATGCATATTCCGGCCGGTCTGCCTTAGGGCACTGCGTATACTCGGCGCTGCTTTTTAAATACGTTGCAGAAATCATTTCCATACAGGTAAACATTAAAGGGAAGGCCTTAGCTGAAGATAAAAAGGTACGGGAACCTTTTTCTTTTCACCGCTTAATATGATCCGGGCAGCTTCCTCGCCCATTGCCGCAAAATCAGTTGAAAAAGTTGTAATACCATGTAGTATCAACCGCTTTAAAGGCGTTTCATTGTAACTGATCACTCCTACATCCTTTCCAATAGTTAATCTAGCCTCCAGGATTTTATCAATCAGTATTACCAGATCGTCCTCCATCAGGCAAATATAGGCTTCTTCCCTCCCTATCACTTCTTTTTCTATATGATGGACTACTTTTGCATGAAAGCCATGTTCCTGGCAAAAACGTTTAAATCCTTTGGTAATTTCCACGGGGAAGTAGGAATATTCCGGTTCTATAATTTTTAAGGTGGTATACTGTTTTAACCGT
>DASVMC010000337.1:0-2166 GCA_036384555.1 Niabella sp.
CTCTCCCGGCGTCAATTTCCGTTTGAACAAAAAGAAGTACAGCTTTTCTTTTGGAACAGTTGTAGGCTTTACAAATTATACACAGCTCAATGAAACCCTGAATGAGTCTACCCAATACCACTACACGAACCACTATCCCAAGGCCAGTTTTACCTGGAAAATAAAACAATCTGAAAATCTTTCCTTTTACTATTATGGTGCGGCAACAGCTCCATCATTACGGCAATTGCAACCGATCCTTGACTTAAGTGATCCGCTGAACAGGTACACCGGTAACCCGGAATTACGGCCTTCTTTTAATCACTCCTTTAATTTAAACTACTTTTCTTTTAAAATGTTAAAAGAACGGAACCTGTTTGCAAATATGGGATACAACTTTACCCAAAATGCATTTGTAACATCCAACTGGATGAAAAATGCAGTTACTTACAGCCAGACAAAAAATGCAAACGGCGTAGCCAATTTTTATACCTACATTAATTATGGGTTCAAATTAAAGAAAGCGAATATGCGCATCGATTTTGGTCCGAATCTAAACTGGTCCCGAAATGTAAATTTCACCGGGTTTGGAGACAGCCTGTCTGTAGAGGAAAACAATACCAGCAATATGCGCTATGGTTTTAGCGTTGGCCTTTTCAAAAGCAAGGATGATAAATATCAGTTCAGCATGCGTCCGGGTATCAACTATACTTCAGCGCATTCTTCTTTAAATGCTGCATCTGATTTTAAATACTGGTCAGGAAGCATTAATGCAAGTGCCAATATCAATATTACAAAAACGATTATTTTTAACACAGATTATTTCGGAAACTTCCAGCAAAAGTATAGCGACTTCGGATCCAGTGCCAATTTCTCCCGCTGGAATGCATATGTGTCAAAGAAATTTTATAAGAACCAGTTTGAAGCACGCTTCTCGGTCTTTGACATTCTGAATCAGAATAAAGGATATAACCTGAATTCCAGTACTTATGCATTTACTGAAACGTACAGGACCATATTAAAACGGCTTTGGCTGGTATCATTTATATGGAACATCAACAGCACAGGTGCCAAACCGGCAAACGCGAAATAATGTTCCCTGTCTTTTGATATCGGATGATAAAACTTCAAAATAGAAAGATGCAACAAAGCAGCTCATTTTTCCGATTACCAGGGAATGTATATGCAACGTTCCTCTCTATCAACAACAAAAAAATATACGGATGAAACAGCTTCCACTGATTCTTTTTTTATGCTGCTGTCTGAGCACCTCCGCACAGCAGTTTATTAAGTCTGGCACTATAGAATATGAAGCAAGGACCAATCAATATAAAACCATTGAAGGGAACGAATGGCTGGAGCGGGTCAAGGATCAGATCCCTCAATTCTCTGTCAACTATTACCAGATGGATTTCAATCAGAATCAATCACTCTTTAAATATGCCAGAAGCGGGGATACAAAGCGTTCTTTCAATTTTTTTGGAAAAGATGATGATAAGGTCTGGTTTAATGACTACCAGTCAAAGCAATACACCAATATCGTATCGATAGACGACAATTACCTGATCTCGGGTACATTGAAAAAGATCAAATGGCGGCTTTACCCGGAAGACCAGCGGATCATTGCCGGTTTTAATTGCCGCAGAGCCAGTACGGTATTATTTGACAGTGTTTATGTTTTTGCTTATTACACGGAAGAAATCCCGGTAAGTGGTGGTCCGATGGGGTTAAATGGTTTACCAGGCATGATCTTAGGTGTTACAGTGCCACGCCTGTTCACCAGCTGGGTAGCCACTTATGTATCATTAACCGATCCGAAAGACATAAAAGCACCTGCTAAGGGAAAGAAAAAAACACAACAGGAAATTTACCAGGCACTGACAGATCTCAGCAAATCCTGGGGTAAGAACGGGCTAAAGTTCCTGAGTCCTTTAATATGGAGAACTTTTTTATAATGGCTGGTGCATTAGTTCAAGAATCCTGTTGGACAATGGCTGCAATACCAGCGAGTCTCTCAGCGGAATCACTTCTTTTGTAATGACATCTTTCCCGCTCCTGTATCCGCCCATGCGCTCATTAAGCCGGTCCAGCGCAATTGTAAAAGGCGTCTTATTCGTATTCATAGCACACAGGATGGTCTGCCGGTCGTCATACCTAAAATAAATATAGACACCCTCATAGGGAACA
>DASVMC010000338.1:0-4186 GCA_036384555.1 Niabella sp.
TGCCTGTTGATTTTGAGAATTCATCCTGGTGGAATAAGCTGTTGAGTAAAGGGTTTGACGTTTATGAGAAAGCCGTTGTTTCCTGTACAGGCGTTACATTGTATCTTACGAAAGAGGCCATTATAGCTACATTAAAAAAAATGACCTTGCTGGCACCGGGTTCTGCCATCACGATCGCTTTTTATCTGCCATTGGAATTACTGGATGCAGAAGACCAACCCATGCAGGAGATTGCAAATAAGGGTGCCGAAGAAGCAGGAACTCCATTTATAAGTTTTTTTTCCGTGGAAGAGGTGGTAAAACTTGCAGAAGCGGCAGGGTTAAAAGAAATAAAAACCGTTTCAACAAAGGATATAACGGAAAGTTACTTTAAGAACAGGACTGATCATCTGGTGCCTGCAAGCGGGGAATTTTTCCTGGTGGCAAACGTATAACCAGGGTCGGCGCTAAACCTGTTTGCCTGAAGATCCGAACAAAAAACCCTTCCGTTAAGAAGGGCCTTTGTTTTTTTTTGATATCCGCTGATTATACATCATATGTAGTGGAGGCCGTATCACCGCCTCTGCCCGTCCAGTTGGTATGGAAAAATTTTCCGCGGGGCTGATCAATCCGCTCATACGTGTGCGCTCCAAAGTAATCGCGTTGCGCCTGTAGCAGATTGGCCGGTAAACGTTCGCAACGGTATCCGTCATAATAGCTGATACCCGCGCCCAAACAGGGAACAGGAACTCCATTTAGTATAGCGGTAGCCGTTACCTTCCGCAGCCCTTCCTGGCAAGCCTGGATTTTTTCAGCAAAATAAGGATCCAGCAGCAGGTTCAACAGGTCGGGGTTTTTATCAAAGGCTTCTTTGATATTACCCAGGAATTTGGAACGGATGATACACCCACCCCGCCACATTAAAGCAATATTACCGTAGCTCAGTTCCCATCCGTACTCTTTGGCAGCTGCGCGCATCATCTGGTAACCCTGCGCATAGGAGATCACCTTAGCAGCATATAATGCGTCCCTGAGCTGATCAATAAATTGTTTTTTATCTCCATCAAAAGCAGGCTTCGGACCGGCTGTCAGTACTTTAGAAGCCGCTACGCGTTCTTCTTTTAA
The DNA here is from genome assembly GCA_036384555.1 of Niabella sp. Classification (GTDB taxonomy): domain Bacteria; phylum Bacteroidota; class Bacteroidia; order Chitinophagales; family Chitinophagaceae; genus Niabella. The sequence continues at coordinate 1,105 of DASVMC010000338.1, forward strand.
GGCCGACAAGCATCTTGCAAAAACCGATTCGGTGATCAGCGTTAACGGAATGCCCAGTTCCAGGGCTACGGTCCCGGTCCATTTGCCGGTACCTTTTTGACCGGCGGTATCCAGGATCTTATCAATAACAGGAGTACCCGCTTCTTTATAAGCTAAAATATCACGGGTAATTTCAATGAGATAGCTTCCCAGTTCCCCTTCATTCCATTCTTTAAATACTTCATGCATTTCGTCGGCAGACAAACCCAACACTTCTTTCATGATCTGGTATACTTCGCAGATCAGCTGCATATCGCCATACTCTATGCCATTGTGTACCATTTTTACAAAATGGCCCGCACCACCATCACCCACCCAGTCGCAGCAGGGAGCTCCGTCGTCTACCTTTGCTGCAATACCCTGGAAGATGGGCTTTACTTCAGGCCATGCGGCTTTAGATCCACCGGGCATTATAGAGGGGCCTAGCAGGGCGCCTTCCTCACCACCGGAAACACCGGTGCCTATATAACGGAGCCCTTTGCTTTCCACATATTTTACACGGCGTTCGGTATCCGGAAAATGAGAGTTACCTCCGTCAATAATAATATCACCTTTATCCAAATGAGGAAGCAGCAGCTCAATAAAATCGTCCACCGGCTTGCCGGCTTTCACCATCAGCATTATTTTACGGGGACTTTTTAATGATGCCACCAGCTCTTCAATGGAATGAGCGCCCTGAATATTTTTCCCTTTTGCCCTTCCATTGATAAAATGATCTACTTTATCAACGGTACGGTTGTAAGCCGTTACATGAAAGCCTTTGCTTTCCATATTCAGGATCAGGTTCTCACCCATTACCGCCAATCCTATTACACCAATATCAGATACTTCTTTCATAATTACGCAAGATTAAATTGTAGAGTTAAAATTTAGTAGTTTAAAAAAATAAAGGATGCAATCTCCATATGGGATTTTTTTGGCCAAATTTACAGAAAGAAGACATCAATCCCGCAGGATGGGACATCAAAGGTTTCTACTGGCAGAAATAATAATAAATATTCAAGAGAAACTGAATCGGCCGGGATGTAAAACCATTTATTGCTGTAAACAGGCGGCATTATTGGAAAATTTATAATGGACGTATTTAAACGTAAAAATAAATTACAGGGAACATCGTTTTATTGGTTCGGTAAAACACTGAAATATTCATTAACAAAAGTTTTCTGTCCTTCTTTAAAATATTTGAGCAATTGGAATTTATAAGAATGCCCTTTGGGCATTGCAGTAGTTTCATATAAGTCAGCAACTGCGCTTCATATATCGGTATTATTTCCTGTACAGATTAGTTCCACAACTATACGACGCTCTATAAATAAATCGCATCTAAAATCAACATCAAGCGTTTTTCCTTTATAAACTACAGGAACTTTCATCTCTGTAAGAAATTTTCTTTTCCTATATAAAAGCTCCTCCTTTAAACATTGGTGATAAACACTCTCCAGCAAGCCTCTGCCCATGACTTTATGAACTTCAATAGCACAACCTATTATTTCATACGTTAATCTGTCGAAATATTTTTTTGTAAGCATAATCGCTGTACCTATGTGGTTATAAATGAGGTTTAAAAACCCAACTAAAAGGCTACTTATAATACTTTTTTAAGCAAAATAATATAGGCAGGAAAATGATCGCTGTATCCGCCGCGGTAAACATCACCGCTGTAGAAACGCATGGGATAACCTTTATAAGGACCTATATTTTCGATCATAAAATCCTTTTTAAAAACGGCGTTTTTATAAAAGAAAAAACCAGGTTGCTGTTTATTCAAAAAACCTTCTGAACATAATAACTGATCAAACAGGCTCCAGGCATTCCGGTAGGCCAGGGAGCCCTGTCCGTTCCTATACAACCTTGCCCAGGGGTTATAGAGCATTCCCATGCTGATATTGGTGCTGTCGCCGGTTACTTTTAGTCCTTTAACCACACTGTTGTTGACGGGGTCATCATTCAGATCGCCCATTACGATTATTTTGGTCATCGGATCATGGCTGATCAGGGTATCAATAAATTTCCGGATGATTGCTGCCGCAGCCATGCGTCCCGGTTCCGACTTTTTTGCACCGCCATAACGGCTGGGCCAGTGGTTTACAAACAGGTGTATCCGTTCGCTATCCAGCAGCCCGGTTACCCACAAGATGTCGCGTGTATAAAGGAATTCCTTGGCGCCCTCCGGTAGCTTTATATAAAGTGGCCTGCTTTTTAGAACCTTAAAATATTTCGGGTTGTAGAGCAGGGCTACATCAATGCCCCGGGCATCTCTTGAATTATAATGCACGTATTGATAATGACGGCCGGCGATAAGCGGATGCCGGATCAGGGTATCCAGTACAGCATCGTTCTCTACCTCTGCAACACCTAACAGCGCAGGCCCATCCGGATTCAGCTCCGTTCCAATTTGAGCAATAACCGTTGACAGGTGTAATACCTTGTTATTAAAAGCAGCGCTGGTATAGGCTTTAGTGCCATCGGGCGTAAAGGTTTGATCATCGTTTTTCCCATGAAAAATCGTATCGTAAAAATTTTCAAGATTGTAAAAGGCAATAATCGCTGATTGATAGCGGCCCTGCTGGGCGATCGCATGCTTGCCATAAAAACAGAAAAGCAGAATGATAAAGCAAACCGGTATTTTTTTCATGGGTGTATTCATTAAGGTTCCTATAAAGCTACGGATTATTTTATATGCCTGGTTACAGGCCAGAATACATATAGCAGGGGTCGAAAAAATGGATCAGTATTACCAGTGGCATGTCACATGTGCTTTTTCAATGATAGATGTCAGGCTGAAGCTCAAATAATAGACTGATTAAGTTCTTTCAAATGACAAAATAGCTGTCATGGTGCACCTGACGCCTGCCCGCCGTGGGAGGAACCATGATCCGATTGTAAAGTTCACTCTTCGTCAGGCTCAGATTGACATCTTTATTGTTATTGCTTATTAGTCTCTTACAGCACTTGTCCTTAACAGCTTGGCGAGCCCTTCTTAGTTGCTGTCGCCCTCAGAGCGGCAATGTTTCTGTCAAATCTATAGGTGACACAATACCGG
>DASVMC010000339.1:0-7430 GCA_036384555.1 Niabella sp.
TACCAGCCGCATTAAAAGCCTGTACACCTTTTTCTTTTGCAAGTTTTACTTTCTGTTCATCAAAATCAAATCCCACAACATTGCAGCCGTTGGCAACAAGAAGTTCAGCTGTTATCAGGCCAATAAGCCCCAGACCGATTACCACAACAGTTTCTCCCATGGTCGGTTCAACAAGACGTATACCCTGCAACCCTATGGAACCAATTACCGTAAAGACTGCCTCTTCATAAGAAACATTATCGGGAATGCGCGCAGCAAGGTTCTTTGATATACATACAATCTCCGCATGGTGACCATTCGTAGCTACCCTGTCTCCTATTTTAAAGTCATGCACTCCTTCTCCAACTGCTATTACCTCGCCGGCATTGCAATAACCAAGAGGCAATGGCTCATCGAGTTTATTGAATACTGCTTCAAGTGTAGGCATCAGTCCTTCTGTCCTGATCTTGTCCAATACTTGTTTTACTTTATCGGGTTGTTGTCTTGCCTTACTGATGATATTTGCTTTTCCAAACTCAACAAGCATTTTTTCTGTTCCGAGACTAACAAGCGATCTGTGGGTTTTCACCAGTATATGACCTTTACGCACCAATGGCGCCGGAATCTCTTCGAGAAGCGTATTTCCATTTTTAAGATCCTGTATTATCTGTAGCATGCAATTAGTGATTCAATACAATTTATTTGATCGTCTCTATTTAAGTTTATCCATGATGGCCCTGGCAACATCCCATCTTGCCTGGTTGTTCCAATGCGGGTCAAAACCAAAGCCTGTTTTATTTGTAGAATGCCTGATTTCGATGCCCCGCAATCCCAAATAGTGTTGATAATAAGGCACCAGTTTATCGTTCTCGTACAGAAAAAAAACATTGGAAGGAAAATCGTCAAAATATTTCCGCCTGTCCATTTTTTGATTATCGGTTTGATTACTGTTATTTGCAACGTCATTAAATGCATGTCCGTTGGTTTCCCTGAATCGCAGAATGGCATGAAGATTTTCCCAAAAACCCAATTGAATATTTGCATACCGAAGTACAGCAGATGTATAGTACAAGTTTCTTACAAAATTATTATCGTCTGCTTTAAGTGCAATCTTACCGAAAGACTTGGAGGTATCAAATAAGTCCTCATTTGTCATCACGATAAATACTTTATCATACTTTTCGTTGCAATACTTTTCAAAAGCACCTTTATAATCTTCTGATGCCCAGCCGGATTTACCATACTCGTGCACGACAACATCGGGACAAAGGGATTCAATTTTCCGGCCGATCGAACTATCAGGCGGAACATGGAGGCCCTCTATATATGAATCCCCGATAATTGCTATATATTTTTTACCAGTCACATAATCATATTCACGTTCACTATTCCATCCGTCTTTATTTACCTTGAATTCACTTTTGATCTCAGCGTTGCTTCCCCTTAACCATTTTCCCTGCTGACCTGGCTTATATAATAACACACCACCGACAACCTGTTCAATCATAGGGTCAGTTACTTTATTAAAGACTCTTAATGCCACTTCCATGGCCAGCAAAAGATACAGGCACATCCCAATAAAAACAATGAGAAATCGCTTCATCAGAATTGAAAATAAATAAAGGCTTGTTTTGAATCCAGGTGTATTGCCGTCAAAATAAGAAACACTATGACAGTTATTGTGCTTATAGAAACAAGTTTATAGTTCCACAGTTTCAATGAAATTTCTTTATGGGAAATGAGAAGTTCAGCCAGCCAAAAAAGAGCAATCAGAATGTTCTCTTTTACCATTGGCAGATTGTTGTAAGGATTCAAGAAAACAAAATCGGTCGGATGATAAAACATTCTTTTAATAAAGTCGATAGCCGAAGTAACAGAATCAGAACGGAAAAAAATCCATCCTATCGTTACAATGACGAATGTGCCCAATATTCTTATGAATTGCAGGAAAACAGAGGAATTTTTACTGCTTGCAATCTGGGGAATATTAGCCTTGCTTTTTCTTTTAATAAAAGAAGGAATAAATAAAAGAGCGTGTATCCCTCCCCATACAATAAAAGTAAAATTTGCTCCATGCCAAAAGCCGCTGACAAGGAAAATAATAAAAACGTTCCTGATCGCCTTCCATATCGTTGTTCTCGAACCTCCAAGAGGAAAATATAAATAATCCCTGAACCAACTGGACAAACTGATATGCCATCTTTTCCAGAACTCGGGGATAGATTGACTTAAATATGGGAAATTAAAGTTCAGGAGCAGTTCAATGCCAAGCAGTTTTGAAATACCGCGGGCCATATCCGAGTACCCGCTAAAATCGCCATAAATCTGAAATGCGAAATAGATGGCCCCGAGTATCAATACTCCGCCCGGATATTGATTGTGATGCTGAAAAATGTCATTAACTGCCGGGGCAAGGGCGTCAGCAATTGCAATTTTCTTAAATAGTCCCCACAAAATAAGCCGCATTCCCTGCATCGCTCGTTCATATTCAAAAGTCCGGGGTTTTTCAATTTGCGGCAATAAATGCGTAGCCCTCTCTATTGGTCCGGCGACTAGCAGTGGAAAATAACTTACAAAGACACAATAATTGACCCAGCTCGTTGTTGGCTTACAGTTGCCACGATAAATGTCGATAACGTAGGATAAACCATGAAAAGTATAAAAGCTGATTCCTACAGGCAATACAATATGAAGAAGCCACGGTGTCAGATGAATTCCTACTGAAGAAAAAGCATCGGTAAAGCTTAAAACAAAAAAGTTATAATATTTAAAGAATCCCAGGAAGCAGAGATTCACAATTATACTAAACCAGAGCCACCATTTCTTAGTGCGCACTTTTTCCGCCTGATAAATCTTCAAACCCACAAAAAAATCCAACCCGGTAGAAAATATCAGCAGAAATAAAAAACGCCAGTCCCACCATCCATAAAACACATAGCTTGCGATAAGAAGCAATGCGTTTTGGGTACGCAGATTTTTTTTTAAAACAAACCAATATAAAAAAAAGAAAGCCGAGAAAAAAAGCAGGAACTCAATTGAATTGAACAGCATCAGTCGGGTTATTATTTCAAAATAAATTTCTTTTCATCATTCATCGGATAATTTATAAGGACTGCTTTATACCGTCCTTTAAAGACGAACATGCTACCTGCTGCTACGCCGATCGTTCCATATTTGTGTACCATTTTTTTCATATCATCCAGGGTACCCGCACCGCCCAAAACGGTTAATGGAGTTGTGATAGCGTTTCTGATACTATCTATTAATTTCTCATCATAACCGTTCATCATTCCATCCCGGTCAACAGAATTAATGACGATCTCTCCAGTTCCTTCCTGTTCACAATATTTTGCAAACTCAACAGGATTGAGTCCTGTTTTCTTTTGCGCATTGTTGATCACGACTTCATAATTTTTAAAAATCCCTACTTCTTTCACATCTATGACCACAACAACACTCTGTATGCCTACTGCATTGGCAATACGGGAAATGAGGTGTTTATCCATAACGGCAGCGGAGCTGATAGCTACTTTTTCGGCACCGAGGGAAATTATTTTCTTAGCCTGCTCTACCGTCTTAATGCCACCGCCGTAACACAACGGCATATGGCTTTCGATAGCAACATTTTTTATCATTTCAAAATCTGGTGACCTGTCTTCAACTGTGGCATCGATGTCCAGTATCATCAGCTCATCAACTTCTTTTTCATTAAAGATTTTCACTGCATTCAAAGGATCTCCTACATATTTACTGTCTTTAAATTTGACAGTTTTGACGAGTCCTTTATTCCTTACCAACAAACACGGTATAACTCTTGATCTAAGCATATTCAAATACTTGCAAAATTTCGAAACAGATTAATTCCGTTTTTATGGCTCTTCTCAGGATGGAACTGCATGCCAAAAACATTATTCTTATTTATTGCTGATGCGAACTCAATGCCATATTCGGTACTTCCCAGAACATCTTTCTGGTTGGCGCATGAAAAATAGTAACTATGAAGAAAGTAGAATCCATTATCATGATCGACATCATTAAAAAGACTGCTTTCGCGTTTCAGTTCAACAGTGTTCCATCCAAGATGCGGCAGATATGGCTTATGCTTTAATGTTCCTATATCAAATTTTTTCACGCGTCCTTTTATCCAGCCAAAGCCTTCCAGCTTTCCTTCTTCACTGCTTTCAGCTAACAGCTGCATTCCAACGCATATACCAAGAATTGGCCGTAGCTCACCAAGAACCATATCGTCCAGAAATGATTTGAGATCGGAATCCCTAAGGATTTTCATCGTCTCGTCAAATGCCCCTACGCCTGGCAGTATGAGATGACTAGCCTTACGCAGTTCTTTTATATTACTTGAAATGACATACTCAATATTCAGCATCCTATAAATATTAGCTACCGCATAAATATTCCCGGAGCCATAATTTACAATTCCTACCACTGCAAAATATTTTCTTTATTAAATAATATTAAGTCCTTATCGTTTTCCCGCATTTTCCAATCCAAACAACTTGAATATTTTAGCCCCGATCTTGTAGATATTTTCCTGAGAAGCATAATCCTTGTATGATTTATTCGGCGCTTTTAAATAAGTTTCCAGTTCATCAACTGATATCCCCAATTTATTGGCAATAAATTCAAAATCCTGTTTAATCGTAGATTCATCATAAGAAGGCTCTTTCAATTTCCTCATCGCTTCTTCGCGCGTCATCTGGCCTGTAAGAATTAAGCTGGAAAACTGAACGCGCCTTACATCATATTTAAATTTCTGGGGCAACCAATAACTTTCATAAAATTTGGTAAAGCGAGACTCAAAGTGTTTCTGTGTATAAGGTTGCCAGCCGAACTTGGTTTCGAGCAAATTCATAGCCTCTTTTTTTATATAAGGTATATAATTAAGGGGTTTTTCAACTTTGATGCCTTTTATATAAGGCAGGTAAAGCTTATGCCATAAAATTTTGGTGAGCGGATACTGCTTCAAGGGAATTTTACCGAATTTTTTATGTATATCTTTTAACTGGATAACATCTGACTGGTAATACATCCATTCGATGGGGTTACGCACACATTCCGTAGAGTAGTTTGCTCCCGTAAGGATGTTTTTTACTTTGTACTTGGAAGCGAAATTATACATGGTAGCGAAAAATGCATGATCCTGTGGCGTATCAATGTGCGGAACTCCTGATTTAAAAAAAGCAAGCTGAAGGTCCTTCATTTCTTCCCAGTCGATCACATGTGTATATAAATCCAGCCCCAGTTTATCTACGATCCGTTCAATATTATTCACAGCAAGTTGTGAATTCCAACCCGCATCTACATGAAATACCAGGGGGCGCAAGCCTAATTTTTCTTTTGCAGCATATACCAGATAAGAGCTGTCAATACCGCCGCTCATGCCAATTATGCAGTCGAACTCTTTCCCTTCGCCTTCTTTTTTGATGCGTTTTACTATTTCCTGCAATTTGCTCCAGCCTTTTTCACCAGTATCCCACGATGGCAGTGTTTTTGTATAATAATTGTTACAATGATCACAAACGCCCTTGTCATCAAAAACAATATTTGAATCAGTAGTATCCATCACACAGTTTGTGCAAATTTGGTAGGCTCTCATTATTATATTGGAATTATATAGTTAAATTCTACTTGTATTGCAAAGTTCAGACAGGTAAGCAAATGTTTCATCTGCGCATCTTTTCCATGAATACTGTAGAGATAAAACGGCTGCTTTCCTGGCCATTGTTTCACGTATGTCATCATTATCGATAAGCGTTTTCATGGCCGTTTCAATTTCTTTCGGATTTTCGGGATCGAAATATAATCCAGCATCCTGGAGTACTTCAGGCATTGGTCCCCTGTTTGAGCATGCGATAGGCAAGCCAGCTGCCATTCCTTCAATCAGGGTATTAGGCATATTTTCACAACTCGAAGCAAATATGAAGAGATCAGCTTTTTGAAGCACTCCCGGTATTTCATGATGTTTCAGGTAATCAAGTTGTGAAATGAAATGATTATCAGGATCTGCCAGAATCATTTCTGCTTCCAGCTTTTTCTGGGCTTTGCCCTTTCCGCCGCCCACCAATACCAAAGAAACAGGATAACCCTGGTCTTTTAATGCTTTCACCGCATGCACTACGTGCCATTGATGCTTGTACATGGATGTATTAGATACATATACACACCGGATATTTTTTTTATCAAATTGTTTTTTCTCTAACCCCAGTCTGAATATATTACTGATGCCATGAGGAATGATACGCTGGTTTTTTAATTTACCAGTAAAACCGCCTATAACAGACGCAGCATAGTTTGTCAGGAAGATCACTCCATTGGCTTTGCGCATAGAGGCGACCTGCTGGTATTTCAGTAACAGCAGACGAAGCTTGGCAAACGATAAACCAAATCGCTGCATTTCACCTTTTTCGTATGACAGCATATCCCTGCTCATTACCACAGAGGGGGAAAAATTAATAAATGCCCCTGCATCCGTGTAAAGCATCACACAGCATCCCGCAGCTTTTGCTTCTTTGGGTAAATGGGAGTACTGCCATGATACCTGTTTAAAAATGGAGTCTTCTAATTCGGGAGGGCTATGTTTGATCAGCCATGGGAAATCCGGTAATTTATCTGCCAGCGATTTGTACACCCATACATGTACCTCATCTATTCCAAAAGCAGCAGGATCAGTCTCATTCAGGATCCCAACCAGGTGGCCCATTGCACCTCCTGAACGGTTACGCGATGCGTCAATTCCTATTATTGTTCTCATTATCGTGCTGCTTTTCCTGGCATCCTATGATTACTGTATCACACCGCGAAGCACCAAATGATGCGCTTTCAATACTTCTCCGTTCTGCATATTACTTTCCGCAAGCCATCCCAATAAATCTGATCGCTTTTGGGGATTATCATACTCAGGGGACAGCCAGTCAAAAGTGTCCAATAAGGCCCACTCTCTCAATTGTTTTTTATTAAGCGACAATTCATCGGAAAGATTCGCTACCGGAACCATCCGCTTTAACAATTTCCCTATGCCGGGTATTTTACCCAGCATTATGCTGATAGAAAGCAGCGCTGGTGTCAGACTTTCCAGGTAACTAAACAATTTATCCTGCGGAATTCGTTTGCTAATCGGTCTCAGCCAATACTTGGGCAGCAGTATGCTTTTCCACGATTTTTCATAAAAATCCACACAGATTTTTCCTTTTGACCGCAACATTGACGGCAAACAAAAAAATGCTTTTTTCACATCTGGCGTATGTTGCAATACACCTAATGAATACACGTAATCGAAACTTTCCTTTTCAAAAGGCAAAGCATAAATATCGCCCTGTATTATATGTAAATTCGGATGATGTCCAAGGTTTTTGTAACATGCATCTACTGCCGTTGAATAGTCAAGCGCTACTACAATGGCGCCCGTACTTAAAGCGATTTCTGCAAATCTGCCC
>DASVMC010000340.1:0-2137 GCA_036384555.1 Niabella sp.
GTGCAGCCGCTAAAACAAAACTGTTAACCGCTCCATTGATCAGGGCTACACAGGCCCCGTTTTTTGCAGGATGTTCCGAAGCAATACCCGAAGTCAATGTAAACGAACCTTCCCGGTTTATATAGTTTTTACCGATCAGTACCAGGTTCACCTGCCCCAGGAGCTTTCCCTGAATACCCGGTAACATATCGGTAGCCGACATCAATTGAAAATCTCCATAATACCCGGTTCCGGCGGTGCAGATACAGGCATCAAAAGTGCCTGTGTCACTAAACATTTTTTCTACAGAAGCTGTGCTGCAAATATCCACCCGGATATCACCGCTGTTCCTGCCGGCTGTTAGTACGTCATGATTTGTTTTTAAAGCGTTCACTACTCTTTTACCGATAGTGCCGGCTCCACCTACAACTATAATGCGCATGCTGAATTTGTTTTACGCAAACCTAAGCAGCATCCGGGAAAACGGGAGGAACAAACGGCTCAATGAGTAGTACTTTTAGCTCTGATCTCGCCGGGCGTGCATCCATACGCATTTTTATAGCGCTTTATAAAATAAGATACGTCGGAAAAACCGCATTCATCAGCAATTTCCGGTATCCGTAGGGTTGAATTCTTTAATAAAAGCCGCGCATGTTCCAGCTTCCTTTTATTGATCCATTGCCGGGGTGCTTCATGAAATACTTTCTGAAAATCTCTTTTAAAACTTGCAAGGCTCCGGTTGGTTAAGTTAGCCAGGTCGCTGAGTGTAAGAGGTTCTAAAATATATTTTTGTACGGTATATTGTAATTCCTCGGTGTCCGTAAAAGTTATTGAGCTGAAAAACGCTGCTACTTCCCTGCCACTGGCGCTTTTTAGCAGCAGCTGCAGTAATTCTTTCTGCTTAAGACTGCTGATCTTTCCTAAATCACCCAATCCGTTTTTAAAGTAGTGCAGGATCTGGTTTTTAAACAGTTCCAGGTGAATGTCTAATGCTATATTCAAAAACGGAGCGCTTGTTGAGGAAGGTGCGGGTGTCAATTTTAGATCAAGCGCCAGCTCTTTCAGGATCTTAAGAGGGATAAACAGCATCAATGCTTCAAATTCCAGCCCGGACTCGATGTATTCAGCCATTACATAAACCCCCTTTTTTAACAAGACCAGCCTGTTGTTTCCTATTGAGATGGTGGCATCCGGGAAATGCAGGAGCTTTGTACCGCTAACAACAAAAATGGCAGTATACTCTGTCAGCAATACGGTCCTTTTCCCGGGCTGTGACTCAATTTTCCGTTTTGCGAAGAACCGGTCTTCGGCCACAAGAAATGTGGCATCCTTTTCATGAATGGTAACTGGCGGGAAACGATAAAACATGTTCTTTACTCATTACGGATTAAAATACATTTTCCAGGAACAGATCTGCGGCAATACCGTCTGCATATAATTTTCCTGCATTTGTCAGCCGGAGCATTCCGCCATGCTGTTGCAGGTGACCACGCAGGCTGTGTTTTTGCGCCTGTTGCAATACATACTGTTTTTCCTTTTCAGGCAACAGGTTGGTATTGATGCCTTCGGCTGTTCTCAGGGCGATCATAATGAATTCATTCATCTTTTGAAGCGGACTCAGAACTTCCTCTTCAAAAGGGATGCTGTCTTCATGAACGATACGAATGTATTTTTGGTTGTTGGCTACATTCCATCTTCGTGCAGACCCGTTGAATGAATGTGCTGAAGGTCCGAATCCATAATAGGGCACTCCTTTCCAATAAGCGCTGTTATGGCGGCTGCGGAAACCTGGTTTTGCAAAATTAGAGATCTCATAATGTTCATACCCTGCCTTTTCCAGCCAGTTCATCAGTAATAAGAACTGCTCTGATTGCACTCCGCTGTCAACATCTTTTTTTTCATGTTTATGGATCATTTTGTCCAGCGGAGTATGTGGCTCTACCGTTAAAGCATAGCAGGATAAATGAGGAATGCCAAAGTCCAGTGCCCGGTTCACATTCTGATGCCAGCGTTCATCCGTCAGACCCGGAACACCATAGATCAGGTCAATGGTGATATTATCAAAATTATTCAGAGCCAGTGCTACGCCTTGTTGTGCCTGTTCTGCGGTATGTGCCCGGTTCATCCATACCAGGTCCGCTTCAAAAAATGACTGCAC
>DASVMC010000341.1:0-3356 GCA_036384555.1 Niabella sp.
AAGACATTACCTTAAATATACCTATTTTATCCGCCGCAATGGACACCGTTACAGAGGCAGCGCTGGCTACGGCTATTGCGCGGGAAGGAGGACTGGGCATTCTGCATAAGAATATGCCCATTGAAAGGCAGGCAGAACAGGTACGCAAGGTAAAAAGAAGCGAAAGCGGCCTGATCCTGGATCCCATCGTTTTACTGGAAGATGCTACGATCGGGGATGCTTTACAACTGATGGCCGAAAATAAAATAGGAGGCATTCCTGTTGTTGATAAAAATAAAAAATTAAAAGGCATATTGACGAACCGTGATCTGCGTTTTGAAGATAACCCGTCGCGTAAGGTAAGCGAGGTAATGACCAGCACTAACCTGATTACCGCGCCTGAAGGAACGGATCTGAAAAAAGCAAAAACCATTCTGCGGCAGCATAAAGTAGAAAAGCTGCCGGTGGTTGATAAACAGGGAAGGCTGATAGGGCTGATTACATACCGTGATATACTGCAGGTGACTTCTTTCCCCAATGCTATTAAAGATTCTTTTGGAAGACTGTTAGTTGGGGCGGGTGTGGGTATTACAGGCGATGTACTGGACCGGATTGAAGCCTTGCAGCATGTAGGTGTGGACGTAGTAGTGCTGGATAGCGCACACGGACATACCAAAGGTGTGCTGGACGCGCTAAAAAAAGTGAAGAAGAGCTTTAAAAAATTAAATGTAGTGGCAGGTAATGTAGGCACCGCAGCAGGCGCGCTGGCGATGGCAGATGCAGGTGCAGATGCCGTGAAGATTGGTATCGGACCTGGGTCCATTTGTACTACGCGTATTGTTGCTGGAGCCGGCATGCCGCAATTGACTGCTATTATGGAGGCCTCCTCCGGTTTAAAGAAAAGAGGTATTCCTGTTATTGCAGACGGGGGTATCCGTTACACCGGCGACCTGGTAAAAGCATTAGCTGCCGGTGCCGATTGCGCCATGATGGGCAGCATTTTTGCTGGCACGGAAGAAAGTCCCGGTGAAACGATCATTTTTGAAGGCCGTAAATTCAAAGCTTACCGGGGTATGGGCTCTTTAGGAGCAATGGCCAAAGGAAGCAGCGACCGTTATTTCCAGGATCCTGAGGATGATGTAAAGAAATTTGTACCGGAAGGTATTGAAGGCCGCGTGGCTTATAAAGGAACACTAAAAGAGGTCATTTATCAGTATACAGGTGGCTTGCGTGCCGGTATGGGCTATTGCGGCGCCAAAAATATTGCGACGCTTCAAAACGCAAAATTTGTAAAGATCACCAATGCAGGAATGAATGAAAGCCACCCGCATGATGTGGATGTAACAAAGGAGGCTCCAAATTATAGCAGGAAGTAGCCGGGCAATAATAATGGTGAATCGTTTTCGCTTCCGATGGAACCGGCTGCAGGTAAAAGGATAAATGCGGGATTTTAAAAAGTAATCGTAACGGGTTATTGCTCTTTATCTGATTCGTAAACAGAAAGCAGTAGCGGCTCTTTTGATTGGTCAATGATCTTTTGCAATCTTTTGAGGAAACCTCTGCTTACCATCGGGCAACCATCGCTTTGACAGATCTCATAGTCTACTTCTGCTTCGGGGACACATTCATAAGAATGAAGCACTACATGCCGTTCTAATGCCTTGCTATTGGTGCTGTCTAATCCATACAACGTATAAGCAAGTCCGAACCGCCCGTAATAAGGCTTACCAATTTTGTAATTACCAAGAGCAGTGCACATACTGCCCGGTTCGTTGCTGTATTTCCTCCCTTCAAGATACTTTTCACCGCAGCGTCCATGTGCTACCAGACCGGCGTCAATGATGCATTCCTTTTCAAGATCATATACGAAGAAACGGTTTGTTGAGGATGCTAACTTCAGATCAATCAAAAAAACCAGGGTCTTGTTGTAATGATTTTTGACAAGGATTCTTTTTATTGAATGGAGTTGGGCCGTTGTCGGTTTATATGCAGTTCTATTGGAAATTGAACGGGTGCTGGCGGATGCTGTAACGCTGACCGGCATTTGTGATTTTGAAGGAATGAATTTATAATAGTAAAATCCACAGGTCAGCAACAGGATGCCAAAGGCGGCAATAACTTTATGCATACTAAAAAGCCATTTACAATCAGATGCAAATGGCTTAAAAATCCATAACTAACAAAGGAACCCAGTTAAAACTCGTGGCCCAGCTTTTCCTTTTTGGTGCGTAAATATTTTTCGTTGTGCTCGTTCGGCTTGATAATGATGGGAACGCTTTCTACTATTTCCAGCCCGTACCCGTTAAGGCCTACTCTTTTTCTTGGATTATTACTCATCAGGCGGAGTTTGGTCACATTCAGGTGACGCAGGATCTGAGCGCCCACTCCATAATCGCGTTCATCCATTTTAAAGCCCAGGTGCAGGTTTGCTTCAACGGTATCCATACCGTTTTCCTGTAATTTATAGGCCTTTAATTTATTCATCAGGCCAATACCACGACCTTCCTGATTCATATAAAGGATAACGCCTTTTCCCTCCTGTTGCACCATTTGCATGGCCTTATGCAGCTGATCGCCACAATCACAGCGCAGGGAGCCTAAAATGTCTCCTGTAAAACAAGACGAATGGACCCGGGTAAGCACTGGTTCCTCTTTTTCCCACTCCCCTTTTATAAGAGCCAGGTGTTCATTATTACTGTTCTTGTCTTTAAAAGCCACCAGTGTAAAATCACCGTATTTTGTAGGCATCTGTACGCGCACGATTTCTTCAATTAATGAATCCCTTTTCAGTCGGTATTCAATCAGGTCTTTTATAGAAATCAGTTTCAGGCCAAACTGGTCTTTTACTTTTATCAGGTCCGGCAGGCGGGCCATTGTGCCGTCATCATTCATGATCTCTACCAGAACGGCACCATAGGGGTACGGGAACCCTGCAAGGCGTGCCAGGTCAGTAGCGGCTTCCGTATGTCCGACACGACGCAGTACCCCGCCCTTTTTGGAGCGAAGCGGGAAAATGTGCCCCGGGCGACCCAGATCAGAAGGATTAATAAACGGATTATTCAGTGCTTCAATGGTTTTTGCACGGTCTGAGGCCGAAATACCGGTACCGCAGCCATTGCCTAGCAGATCTACCGATATCGTAAAAGCCGTTTCATGCAATGCCGTATTATTAGTAACCATAGGAGGCAGGTTCAATTCATCGCAGCGCTCTTCAGGGAGCGGCGCACAGATCAGGCCACGCCCGTTTTTGGCCATAAAATTCACTGTTTCAGGAGTAATGGTTGCCGCAGCAGTTATAAAATCGCCCTCATTTTCCCGGTCCTCATCATCTACAACGATCACCAGCCTGCCATTCTTAACGGCCTCAATGGCACTTT
>DASVMC010000342.1:0-5545 GCA_036384555.1 Niabella sp.
GCCTGTATGCCCAGCACCTGCGCCTGTTGTTTGGAATCTTTGACCAGGGCCCCTACTTTATAATTGTACACGTCCTGTATGGGAGCATATCCTTTTCCCCACTTCCTGCCCATACGATGACTGCTATCCTGTACAAAGTCAAAATAATAAGGCAACCGCGGACAAACAATAACACGGTAGCCTTTATCCAGCGCCAGTTGCAGCTGCCGGGGCTGATCATGCCGCCACCAACAGATAACCGTTTGGTCTTTGGGTAAATTTACTGCTGCCATTTCATCCCATACCAGCAACCCGGAATGCAGGCTATAAACGGAATCAGCCATACGTTCCATAAAGTAACGCTCTACTGCTTTCAGGTCTTTTAAAGCATTTGCCTGCATCAGTTTTTGTATCCCTTCATGCTGCGCCCATTTATCGGTGCCAAAGCTCACCTCATCGCCACCCAGGTGTATCATCCCGGAAGGAAATAAAAGGTTCACTTCTCTTAAGATATTCATAAGATACCCATAGGTTCCCTCGTTGCCCGGGTCAAAGGTAAAGTCGGGGTGCTGCTCATTCCCCCCGCCACTATACTGCGGGTAGGCTCTGTTGGCAGCGGTAGCATGTCCCGGCATATCAATTTCAGGGATCACTGTAATATTCCGCTGGGCGGCGTAGTGTACGATTTCACTGATTTCCTGCTGGGTATAATAGGCCGCCGGAGCGGTAGGGTTCGTAAAGTTGCCCAATCCGCCCAGCAACGCCAGTTTGGGATACCGCTTTATTTCAATGCGCCATCCCGGTTCATCGGTCAGGTGCCAGTGAAAACGGTTGAGCTTGTAAAAAGCCATCCAGTCTAACAGTTGCAGCACTTTATTCTTTCCCATAAAATGCCTGGATTCATCCAGCATAAACCCTCTCCATTTATATCTGGGGCCGTCCGAAATCTGCCAGCCTGCAACCGGGATATCACCCTTTTTGTTTTGCTGCCGGCTTAACATTACCAGTTGTAACAGGCTGGAAATACCATTGATCACCCCTTCTTCAGAATAGCCAATGATCTTTATCTGGTTATCGGTTATGGTAAGCCGGTACCGTTCATCTCCCGCCGTCGCTTTCTTATCAAGACCAAGAAAAATGGTATTTGACGCTTCTATATCGGAAGTAGTTGAAAGGGGGATAAGGGTTACATCCAGCAACCGTTGTTTTAAATATTCCGCGGCATTATTAAGCGGGTCTGAACCCAATACCAGTCTGGTCCTTTTGCTGATCACAAATGAAGCATTGGTTGCCTTTGCCTCGATCGGGGCAGGAATAACAGGGCATTGCTCCTGCCCTGCTGCAGGGATACAAAGTATGACAATAATAACCAGCAGCCAGCACTTTTTTTTCATTGGAAATCATTTTAGTTTTTACATATGCGCTTTTTCCAGTTCTGCAGCATTGATCTTTCCTTTTTTGGTAGTGATCCTGATCACAAAAGGCTGCTTACTCATAAACGTTTCCGGCAGGGTAATATCAAAATAAACATTCTTGTCAAGATCCAGCCCGATATCCGTAAATTTCATCTTCAATTTCGTTCCATCTGCCAGCAGGCCGGCACTTACAGGTATTTCTGTGGCCGACTTCGGCACTTTGATCCGTATAAGGTTATTGACCGGTCGGTTGAAAACCGTCAGGTACAATGTATTTTCTTTTTGCGTAAAATAGCCATAATTGACTGGCTCCAGCGGTGCGTGTGTTACACCATAAACCGCTTCTCCGTTCTGTTGTATCCATTCCCCGATTTCCTTTGCAAGCTGATCTTCTCCCCTGCTCATATTCCCGTTTCCATCCGGACCAAAATTTAATACAAAATTCCCACCCATAGAAGTAGCGTGCATAAGCATATCCAACAGGTCATCGGATGTTTTTGTATAAAACGGAGACCAGTCCCTGATGTAGCCCCAGCCATTAGGCGGAATGGTCATTACACAGTCCCAGTCGTTACCATCCAGCCATTCATACCGGGCCGGCAGTTTCCGTTCCCAGCCCTGTTCGTAATCACCCAGCAGATCGCCATTCGTATCAAAATGACGCTTACCATATTCATCATTCCGGAAACGGCTGCCTATGATCAGACCAGGGTGTGCAGCCCGCAGGTCTTTTTCTAATTGGTAGGTATATGCATACGCATTGATCCAGGCCTTATCCCAGGTGCCATCAAACCAAAACCCTTTTATCTGTGGATAATTATTCAGCAGCTCAAAAAGCTGGTTCCGGGTATAGTCCAAAAACTTTTGATATGCTGCTTTTTCTGCTGCCGTTTCAGGCGCTGTGCTCCTGTACCCTTTATGATGCCAGTCAATAATGGAAAAATAAAGATAGACATCAATGCCTTCCTTTGTATAAGCGTCCACAATTTGCCGGACAATATCCTTTTGATACGGGCTTTGCTGAACGGTATAGTCTGAGAAGCGGCTGGGCCACATACAAAACCCGTCGTGATGTTTGGTGGTAAAGATCACATAGCGTGCCCCCATGGCTTTAGCTTGTTTTGCCCAGCGTGCTGCATCAAAGCCTGTCGGGTTAAATTGTTTGTACAGCTTATCATAGGTACTGATCCAGTTAGCCGGCGCTGATTTGCCAGACCAGGACCGGATCCACTCGGATGCTGTTGGCGCTTTTACACCATTCCATTCTCCGCCGGCAATAGCATACACTCCCCAGTGAATAAATTGTCCCAATCCGTAGGCACGAAAGCGTTGCATGGCTGTATCGGTACGTTTTCCCGGATGCAGAGGCCCATATTGCAGCGTGATGCGTTCTTTTGGTTTTTCCGTCGGGCCAGACCATGATTGGGCGTTTGCGTTTATGAACAGGCCTGATAAAAAAAATGCAGTGCACAATGGTACAATTCCTGATTTCATGCAACTATTTTTTATAGTTATTTATAGCTGGGAGCACAGCCGTCAGTATAAAAAAGATGATGCTGCCCCGTTTAAAACAATGGTATTTTAACCAGGTGCAATATAGAAAAAGTTGACAAGAATTACCGGTCATCAGGCTCCCTGCAGCGGCTTTGCGCAACCGTATGCACATAATAAATCGGCTGTCACAAAAGGGCTGTCAGCCTGAGTACGACCCGCACGGGCGGACTCAACAGGCCAACCGATCCGACTTTTGATACAACCGCTTCAGACTGTAGCGCTGCATCCGTTACGATCCGGCTTCGCCGGGAACGTCCGGATGAGCATCCTTATTTTTCAGATCATTTCCTTTCAGGTAACTGGGTAAGCTCAGTCCTGCCATGTTAAACAGGTCATTTAGCGGGGGCACTGATTTCATCATTCCCTGAACAAAATTGGCGGTGGAAGTAGTGCCGTTTTCACCGTTGCCGCCATCCCATACGGTCACCTTATCAATTTTGATATTTTTAACCGCTTCTACCTGTGTGCGCACCAGCTCCGGTAATTTTTCCAGCAGCAATAACTGGAAGGCATTGGTCGAATCGCCCCCGGCTGCTTTTACTACCTTATCATAGCCCTCGGCCTGCTTCGTCAGTATTTCCAGCAATCCTTTTGCTTCTGCTTCCATTTTTGCATAAATCGCGTCAGCCTCTCCTTTTGCCCGCAGGCGGATGCGCTCTGCTTCTGCCTCTGCATCAATAATGGCTTTTCGTTTGGCGATCTCGGCCGGTACCACCACATTGGCATTTTGAGTGGAGCGTTCTCTATCGGCACGGGCCTGTTCTGCTTTTTGTTCTGCAACATAGGATTCCTCCAGTGCTTTTGCAGACTGCACCTTTTCGGCAGTTACTGCAATCTTTAATGCTTCTGCTTCTTTTTCACGACGCACGGCATCTGAATTCGCGATCGTAATCTTTGCGTCATTCTCCCCTTTCACCGCAATCGAGTTGGCCTGCGATGTTGCAATACGCGCATCCCGTTCTGCTTCGGCCTTACCGATTGCCTCATCTTTACCGGCAGCGGCAATACTGATCTCTTTGTCCTTTTGGGTAATCGCGATTTTTACATCCCGGTCCCGGGTAGTTTCTGCAATCTGGGTGTCCTTTTCCCGGTCTGCCAGCGCTTTGCCGGTTTCCCCGATCTTTACCTGTTCCGCAACGCTTACTATGGCTTCGTTGATGGCCTTTGCAGCCGCTTCTTTACCCAACGCCTCAATATAGCCGGACTCATCTTTAATATCCGTAACGTTTACGTTAATAAGTTTTAAACCGATCTTCTTTAATTCGGTATCAACATTCTTGGAAATATTGTCCAGGAATTTATCACGGTCTGAATTGATCTCTTCAATGGTCATAGTAGCAATGACCAAACGCAGCTGTCCAAACAGGATGTCTTTCGATAATTCCTGTATCTGATCGGGACTCAGCCCCAGCAAACGCTCAGCCGCATTTCCCATACTATCATGTTCCGTAGAAATAGCGATGGTGAACCGGCAGGGAACATCCACGCGGATATTCTGGCGCGACAGTGCATTGGTCAGGTTGGCTTCAATAGAGATCGGCTTCAGATCCAGGTAAGCGAAATCCTGGATCACCGGCCATATAAAGGCACCGCCCCCGTGGATACATTTAGCGGAAGAGCCGCCCGTTTTTCCATAAATAACAAGGATCTTATCTGATGGACAACGTTTATAACGGGAGATCAGCGATACAATGGTAACAAATAAAATAAGTGCCCCAACAATAATGAGAATAAAAGGTCCGTCAAAATTCATATACGATGTGTTTGATTAAGCTTTGGTTACAATTAATGTCCGGTCTTCGATCCGGGTAACTTTAATGAGCGTACCGGAGGGCAATGCAGCCCCTTCGGTCATTGCGGGTAATTCATAGCTGGTCATGTCAGCGCTGATCTGGATTTTACCGATACCGCCTCTGCTGCCCGGTATGCTCAGGTATACGGTTCCTGATCTGCCGATAAGCGTTTCAATCCGGAAGGTATTATCTTCCGTGAGCTTCATGATCTGCCGGATGATGAAAAAGAACAGGATCACAAAGAAGATACCGACCAGAACGGCCAGCGCGATCAAAGTAGCTGTATTGCCAATCCTGCTAAAAAAAGCAACACCGGTCCAGCCAAACCCCATCAGGAAATTGATCAGGTTCCGTAAGGAAAACATCTGGAACGGGGCATGCACTCCGCTCAGATCCCCGCTGAAATCGGCATTGATGCCATCCATGTCATGGTGTGCACCCGCAAACGTCAGAATGGTTTGAATAAGAAAAATGATGCTTGTAATAATTGCCACCCACCAGAATCCCTGCAGTAGAGGGGGCAAGCCTTCTAAAAATGCATTCATATACCCTATTGATTAGTATTGATTAGTTACACATAAGCAATTATAAAAGATGTCATTCATTTATAGGAGCTTGTTCACAAATATAAACAAAAGCAGGCGGTTTAAAAACAATCAGCTACTTTTATCTAAATATTTTGGAAATGCACCTGAAACCAGAACTGTTGTTGGTGTGCCTCCTGCTTTGTTGCGTTGCCACTGCACAAACAACGGAACACTATTATAACTACAAATGGGAACGCTGTAAACCGGAAGAAGCCCT
>DASVMC010000343.1:0-5401 GCA_036384555.1 Niabella sp.
AGGTTTTTGATTTTTTTTACCCTGTTTTGTGGTGATTAAAATAACACCATTGGAGGAACGCGATCCGTAAATAGCCGCAGTGCCTGCATCTTTTAAAACCGATACACTTTGAATATCAGATGGGTTTAGCTTGTTCAGACTTGCCCCGTCAGTGATCAGCCCGTCAATAACGATTAACGGATCATTTCTATTCATAGTAGAAATACCCCTGATGTTGATGTTGGTGCTGTTATCATTTGGGTTCATACTACGTTGCTGTATAGCAAGACTGGGCGCTGCTCCCTGTAATGCCTGAGTTACGTTAGCAACAGGCCGGTTCTCGAACTGAGAGGCTTTTACCTGGTCTACAGCGCCTACAATATCTTTTCTTGTGGTGGTACCATAACCAATTACAATAACATCTTCCAACTGCTGTGTGGCCATGCTGAGTACGATGGTTCCCAGGTTGTCGCCGGTAACGGTTATTTCTTTTGTAATATAGCCCACTCTTGAAATAACAAGAGTAGAAGACAGCGCTGTAACAGTAAGAGTAAAATTTCCCTCTGCATTTGTTATGGCCCCATTGGTAGTACCTTTTTCAAGAACGCTTGCACCCGCTATCGGGCTGCCTGTTGAATCCGCTACCATGCCTTTTACCTGATACCGGGCTTTGTTTTTTGTGGCGTCCATGATTACCATGAGGTTAGTGCTCATCTTTTTATAGATAAAAGAGGTGTTGCCCAGTAATTGGTTCATTACAGCATCAATGGAAGCGTTCTTTACATCCAGGTTCACCCGGTACTGACTCAAAGCCACACTATCGCTGTACACAAAACGATAGCTGTAATCAGTCTCTATTTTCTTGAGGGCAGCAGAAAGAGATGTGTTTTTTAAGTGCAGACTAACCTGTTCCTGTGTATTACCTGTATTAGCGATAGCCTGAAATGCTGTAAGGAATAAAAAAATGATTGACAATTTCATTAGCAGCAGAAATTTAATGATCCAATACCTTCCCAGGCCCATGGCAAGGCAATCCGATTTTTTCATATTTTCGTTGTGATTTAATGTGATGGAATATTGCACTATTGCAAGTATTTCTGTCTATTATCCGGCGAAAGATGTTGCAGCATTTTTCGCCTTTTGTTTTTTTATGGGTTCATATGCTTTTTTTAAGGGTTAATAAATCTATTTTACAATCGTTACGGTGTTTCCTGAAATTTTGTAGCTGAAGTCCAATACCAGCTTAAAAGATTCCAATACTTCCGTCAGGCTTTCGTTTTCGTAGATACCACTTATTTTTCTGTTCAGCAGAGAGGTATCTTTTATTTGGATCGTTACCCCATACCACCGTTCCAGTTCCGGAATAATATCTTCCAACCTGGACTGGTCAAAGACCAGCCTGTTCTTGGTCCATTGGGCTTCCTTAACGGTGGAATCACTGCCCATTGCTTTAACGGTCATGATTGCTATATCCGGCAACGCATTCCTGCTTTTATTCCTTACCGTATCATCTGCGTTAAAATTCCGGACGATCAGCTTTTCATTGGGTTTCAGCACCAATATTTTCCGGTCGCCTTTTTTCTTTAACGTAACTTCTACAGATCCCCGCAGCAAAGTAGCCTGCATGTTCTCTTCGCTTTTATAAGCTCTTACGTTAAAGATCGTTCCCAGCACTTTAATATTCATTAAAGAAGTATGCACAATAAAAGGATGTTTGGCATCTTTTACCACATCAAAATAGGCTTCCCCTTCCAGTGTTACTTCACGCGTATTATTACCAAAGGATTGGTCATAAAACAACCGGGTGTCTGCGTTCAGCAATACCCGGGTACCATCAGGAAGCTCTACCGTTGACTTGGAACCCGCTTTGGTAGCCAGCACGTTTTTCGGCACCGGTGCCTCTTTCTTTTGGCTATAAAAAAAGTACCAGGCTGTTCCTGCCAGTAAAACAAGAACAGCCGCAGCCGACAGATAAACAGAAAGCGTACGCAGCAATCCTTTCTTTTGTGCAGGCGCCTGCTCCTGCTTTCCTTTGAAAAGCTTTTGCTGCAACCGTCCTACCCTTTCATCCAGCATTTCCCTGGTGTAAACGTGATTAAAGTGCAGATTTCCCTTCAGAAAATCATCCATCAGCGTTGCAAGTTCTTCCTGGTCCGGATTATTTGACAGGTATTCGGCCAATTCCCTCGCTTCCGGAAGCGTAAGCATCCCTGAAGCCTTTTTGGCAAACAACTCTGTAAGCTTTTCCTTATTCATTCCAACTGACCTGTATGTATATGTCAGTTTTTTTAAGCATTTACCCCCAAAGACCGGGTAAATTTTTTAAGCTTTTTTTTTGCTAAAACGTTTTTTCAATTCGGGCAAAAAAACAGCAAGCGTGTCCTGAATCTTCCGGATGGCAATAATCATTTGATTTTCAACCGTCTTGACAGACAGTTGCAGCAACTGCGCCACCTCCTGGTATTTCATCCCTTCTTCTTTTACCAACCTGAAAATTAACCGGCACCTGGGCGGAAGCTGGTTAATTGCCTGCAAAATCTCTTTCAGGTTTTCGTTGCTTATCAAATCAGCCTCAGGGCCGTTATAGGTATAGTCCAGCCAGAAATCATCCCCTGTTATTTCTTCAAAAGTTTTCTTTCTGGCCTTTAAAGCATTGATAGCAGCATACTTACTGGCTGTATAAATATAATGCGAAAAATTATTGATGGAAACCATCGTGTTCCTGTTTTCCCATAATTTCAGGAAAACATCTTCCACAACTTCCTCCGCCAGCTGACGGTCTTTCAGAATGCCCGCTGCAAAAGATACCAGTCCGGGATAATAAAAAGTAAACAGTTCTTCAAATGCAGACTGGTCGTTATTTTCAGCAATTGAACAGACAAGATATTTCTTATGGCTCTCCGTCATTACGGCGGTGAAAATACAAAGAATCTTTTAATACCGGCAATGCGTGCGTTTTCAAATACCACAGATACACTGATTTCATTCTGCGAACTATATTTATGAAATCTGAGCACTGTTTTTGAACAAGCAATAAATCCGGAATTTTTAAGTACCCGCAAAAAAAATACGGGTGTTGCCACCCGTATCCTGTTCCATTTTTCCGTCTTATTTTAAATACCCGGCCAAAAAGCCCAGCATTGTCTTGTAAAATTCAATACGGTTTTCTTCTCTTTGAAATCCGTGTCCTTCGTTGTACTTAACCATATATGGCACATTAAACCCCTTGGCACGTAGTGCTTTCACAATCTGATCAGATTCATTGATGTTTACCCTGGGATCATTTGCACCCTGTACAACCAGTAACGGTTTTTTGATCTTATCCAGCTGATAAAACGGCGATACTTCTTTAGCAATTTTTGCTTCTTCAGCATTGTCCAGGTCATACCAGATCTGTTTTACCATTTCCTTATAGGGCTTCCAGTATTCGGGAAAAGAAGCAAAGAAGGTTTCAATATTTGATACCCCTACATAATCCACACCACAGGTATACAGATCCGGTGTTTTTACCAGTCCCATTAAGGTAGCATAACCACCATGGCTTCCGCCATAGATCGCTTTTTTACCGGCATCCACCCAGCCCTTATCAACCGCGTATTGAACCCCGTCCTCTATATCATCCATCAGCTTACGCCCGATCTGCTTGAATCCTGCCCTCAAAAACGCTTTACCATAACCACCGCTGATCCTGAAATTCACCTGCAAGGTAGCATACCCTCTGCTGGCAAAGAGCTGCGTTTCCGGGTTAAAGCCCCAGCTATCCCGGATGCCCTGCGGTCCGCCATGCGGATTTACAACCAGGGGCACCTTTTTACCTTCCAGGGCCGCTTTGGGTAAGGTTATATAACCATGGATCGTTTTGCCATCGCGGCTTTTAAAAGATATAGGCTTCATTACAGCCATGTCTGCTTCTTTTAGCTGTGGCATCAGGTCATACAGGAAAGTGGTTTTGCCGGATGCGGCATCATAAATGAAATACTTACCTACCAGGCGATCACTGGTCACATATACCAGGTATTTACTTTCGTCATCCGTTTTTCCGGCTATTCCAAACTGGTAAGCGCTGAATTCTTTTTTCAGATTATTATAGATCTTTTCAAAGGTTGCGCTAACAGGAATCACTTCCTCTTTTTCTCCTTCATAGGAATAATAATCCACTTCATAATTCCGTTTGCGTGAAAGACCAATACTGCTTACGTCAAAATCCTGATTGGAAAAAACTTCTTTTATTTTTTGCTTCTTTTTAAAATCATAAAGGATGATACGGGCCTTATCAGAATCCAGGTTGGTTAAAACATAGGCTTCGTCAGGGTTTGACGGGTTGTAGCTGAAAGAAAGAATATTGAAGTTATCGTCCCAGTTACTGGTGAAATACAGAGTATAATCGCTGGCGCCGGCAGGTTTATAGAAATATTGCGATTTTATACCCTGGAACATTTTTGAAAACCCGCGCAGATTGCCGTCTTTATCAAAATCATACCCGGCTATGGGATTTGCCACATCTTTATTTTCATATAATTTTTCCAGCTGGCCGGTCACCACATTTACCTTATAAGGCTCAAAAATCTGCTTATTGTCCTTATTCATGGTGATGATCATATAGTTCTTCTGATCTTTCAGGATCCGTTCTATACTTGCCTGCACTCCGTCAAACGGGGTCAGGTCCAGTACATTACTGCCATCTACTCCGGCCGCATAAATATGAAAATTTTCATTTCCTCCTTTATCCATTACATACACCAGGCGCTCATCATTGATCCAGCCATAGCCTTTTATCAGCTCTTCTTTTTCTTCAATGGCCCTGGTTATTTTTCCGGTAGCAATTTCTTTTACATATACGTGGCGCTTACCGTCGTTCTCCTTTTCCATATAAGAAAGGAATTTCCCGCCCGGCGACAATTGAAACTGCGAAGACTTCGGTCTTGCAAAATAATCTTCCACCCGGTACTGATAATTGCCTTTATCCTGCGCTATGATTTTTTGCAGCGCGGCTTCCCCGGAAGGGAGGGTTGTATCTCCCGGCTTTGTAATAACTGTTTTAGTCAATACCAGCGGAAGCTCCATCCCGGCCTGTTTCAATACACCGGTAATGGTGTTCTTATCAAGTGTGCCCTTATAACTGATACCGGCGGCTTTTATCGCCAGCAGCAATGTGTTCTCTGCAAAGCTGGCACTATCTACCGGAATGCCGGCAGCTCCCTGGTCCGGGCTATCCATCGTTGCGGTTACCCCATTACCGTTGTTCTGTAAATGAAAGATCAAAGTGATCTTTGTTCCCTGTACATCAAGAGCGCCTTTCCAGGCACCTGTAATATCCTGCGCATTTATTACGGTCATGCTAAATACTAAAATAATTAAAGTGAGCAAATAGTTTCTCATAACTGATCAATTATAAATAGAGTTGGTTGTTGCATTAACAAGG
>DASVMC010000344.1:0-4116 GCA_036384555.1 Niabella sp.
CTGCAGGTGTACAGGTAACCCAGGGTACCGGGCAGCCGGGGGCAGGCGTATCCGTACAAATCAGAAGCAATCCTTCATTTGCCAATGCCGGTGTGCTATATGTAATTGACGGTATCCCCGTAAATGACAACGCAGGACAGCCCGATATCGGAGGAGATGTAGGCGCCAAATATATGGGCGGCGGCGTAGATAAATCACCATTGAATTTTATCAATCCCAATGACATCGAATCCATCCAGTTTTTAAAGGACGCCAGTGCGGCAGCCATCTATGGCGCGCGCGCCGGTGCGGGAGTGGTGTTGGTTACTACCAAAAAAGGAGCTTCCGGCAAACCGAAGATCCAGTATTCCGGCTCCTACGGGGTACAAAAAGTAGATAAAATGTATCCCGTGTACGGTGCTAAAGAATATATGGAGCAAAGAAATGAGCTGGCCCTGGAAAAATGGTATAAGGACAGTGCTATTGCCCCGTATTACGGAACCAGGGATGCAGCATCCGTAACTCCTTATATGCCTATTTATACACAGGATCAGATCAATAAGGCATTATCAGGAAAATCTGCAACTGACGCTATTATCAGAGGCGGTTATACCGAACAGCACAATATATCCCTTACCGGCGGAAATGGCAAAACCAGCTATTTTGCCTCAGGAAATTATTTTGACCAGAAAGGGGTAATCATTGGTACCGATTACAGGCGTTATAACGGCAGGTTGAACCTGGACCAGATTATTTCCGATAAGATCAAAGTAGGAACGAATATTGTAATTTCCAATTCGGTAGCCAATAATACGGTTACCGGGGGTGCAAATGAAAACGGGGGCATCGTAACTGCAGCCATCTATTGGGCGCCGGTCCAGCCACTGCAGTCAGCCGACGGCAGCTACCCCCTCAGCCCCTATTATCCGGCTATACCCAATCCGCTTTCGTACGGCACGGTAACAGATAAGACAAACGCCAACCGGTTATTGACCAGCGCTTATGGAGAGTGGACCATTATTCCGGGGTTAAAGGCTAAAGCAAATTTCAGCTATGACCAGTCTTACACCAAGCGATCTACCTACTTTCCAAAAACATTTTTATACGGACTGAACTCCAATGGCTCCGCAAGCATTAGCGAGTCGGATGCACAATCAAAATTGTATGAATATACGCTTACCTATAATAAGGACCTGGCAGAACGGCACCGGTTAAATGCAGTAGCCGGCTACTCCTACCAGCAAACAAACTGGGATGGTTTTGGCGCAGGGAACCAGAACTTCCTTTCGGATGCGGTGCTTTATTACAATTTAGGATCGGGACAGGCCTTAAAACCGACTGTTGGCTCGGGTAAAAGCCAGCAGACCTGGGCCTCCTATTTTGCCAGGGCCATTTATACTTATAATAACAATATTACTTTACAGGTGTCCATACGAAGAGATGGTTCTTCCGTATTTGCCACCAATAAAAAATGGGGTTATTTCCCCGGTGTTTCCGCAGGATGGGTACTTTCTGATGAATCCTGGATGAAGCCGGTCACTGCCATTAACTACCTGAAATTAAGAGTGGGATACGGGGAAACCGGGAACAGCTCCTTTGGCGCCTCTGCCTTCTCCAGGTATGGCACAGCGCTTAGTCCCTATTTCGGAACCGGTAATGTAACCTCCGGCGTTATATTAACGCAGAACGCCAATCCTAACCTGACCTGGGAAACGGCTGCGGAATTTAATGCCGGTCTTGACTTTGGAATCATCCATAACCGGATCACCGGATCATTTGACTACTTCAATAAAACCATCCGGAACCTGATCTCTAAAATATACTATCCGCCCGGTTTTGTTATCGAGAGCGTATTCAGCAATGCCGGCAAAACACGTTCAACGGGGTATGAGATCAACCTGAATTCCAGGAACATTAAATCTGAATCTGCAGATGGGTTTAACTGGTCTACCAGCATTAATTTTTCGCACTACCTGAATTACTGGGTAGAACGGTCTCCGGAGGCGCTTGCCCAGTTAGCAAAATATGATATTCCAACCGGGAAAAACGCCTTATTCAATCCTATTTCCGGTTATTTAAGTGACGGGTTTTTCACCGGCCAGTATGGGGCTGCACCTGCCTGGATGCCAAACATGCTGCCCGGGGGCATTATCATAAAAGATATTCACGGTTTTGATGCCAGCGGAAACCTGACAGCGCCAGATGGAAAAATTACAGAGGCCGACAAGACCTATATCGGGAACGGTGATCCCCAGTTCAACTTCGGTTTCGGCAATACCTTCCAGTATAAAGGTTTTGATCTGAACATTTACCTGTCGGGTATGAAGCAAAAGCTGTGGTCGCCACTGGAAAGCGGAAGAGCCACCGAAACCAGCATGGCCAGCAACAAAGGGTTTAATGGTATGCCGGTTACAGACCGGTGGGGCATTAATAATACATCCGGAACTTTTCCAACTGCTTTGTACGACGCTAATTATAGCGGCTATCAAAACGGGGCCAGCTATTGGCTGGTAGACGGTAGTTTCCTGAGGGCCCGGAATATTACACTGGGCTATGCGCTTCCCACTGGTTTAATGGCAAAACAAAAAATATTTTCATCCATACGGGTTTCTTTTGATATGCAGAACATGTTCACCATTACCCGGTATCCGGGACTGGATCCTGAACTGAACAGTTCCAATTTTTACCCGCTGGTAAAAAGCTATGTATTCGGCATTAACGCCACCTTCTAAATGAGCAACAAGACATGACTGAAATGATGAGTTGTTTTCTCAGGGTGCATTTCGGGTGGTAGTAAAACTAAAAAAATAAACGCATGAAATTTTATATACAATATAGAAAAATAGTAGCCGCATTTTGCAGCATCAGCCTGCTATTGGGGATTACCGGGTGTGAAAAAAAGCTGGATTATGTAAGTTACGGAGATCTGAATTCAGTGGTTACAACTCCGGAAGGCGTTGGCGCCACAGTAAATGCAGCGTATACAGGACTGGCAGGCGGCGGCGATTGGCAGGGCGGAGCCATGGCGGGCACCTATAGCTGGAAAACACAGGCGATGATGACGACCGATGAGGGTGTCTGTGCCTGGGGAGGTGACTGGAGCCGTATGTTCAACCTGAACTTTACGCCGGATTTTGATTGGGTAACCCATAATTACAAAAACTACCTGCCTTATATTTCCAGGATCACGATCGCGTTAAGCAGTATTGACAACATTACGCTGGAGGACAATCTTAAAAAAAGATATATAGGGGAATTGAAAGCACTGCGTGCCTACTACGCGCAAATGCTGTATTTTTCGTATGGCCCCCTTACCATTATCACAGATCCCAAAATAGCAGCAGATCCGTATGCCACACCTTCACCCCGCCCCAGCAGCGCCGATATGGTGAAGCAGATAGAACAGGACTGGCAGGATGCTATAGCCGTATTGCCGGCTAAATTCACCGGTGGTGATTACGGGCGGTTTACCCAAACCGCAGCACTTACCGGTCTTATGAAATTATACATGCATGAAAAGCAGTGGCAAAAAGCCGTAACTACAGGTCAGCAGATCAAAACACTGGGCTATTCATTAGAGCCCAATTACCAGGACCTGTTTAATATTAACAACAAGGGCGGCAATTCCAAGGAAATCATCCTTGCAGTAGTCTGCACCAATTCTGCGGATGTGAGCAACTACACCAATATGTGGCTCGCGCATTCGCTTCCTTCGGATTATGTAGATTCTACCGGCATCAGCCTTACGGCATGGGGCGGTTATAAAATGCCCTGGAAAAGCTACGATAAATTTAACCCGCAGGACAAACGGTTAAAAGTATTGTTACAAAAGTACCCTGTTGGTAAAAACCCGGATGGCAGCGTTAAATATAAGGATGCACGTGCAGCAGGTGATATCGGTGCTGTACCCATGAAATACGCACCCGATCCGTCCAAAGCAAATTCACAAAACAGTGCTATAGACATGCCTGTTTACAGGTATGCTGATGTGCTGCTGATGCTTGCAGAAAGTATCAATGAAGCCAACGGCAGTCCCAATTCAGAGGCCTACAGCGCTGTAAATGATGTGAGGACCAGGGCCGGGCTTGCCGCGTTGCCAGGAGGACTGAGCCACGATCAGTTTTTAGCCAGGATCCA
>DASVMC010000345.1:0-2797 GCA_036384555.1 Niabella sp.
AATAGATCGCATTTGCATTTACAATTGCATCAACATCATTCCGGCTGTGATCTCCTTTTATCCAATATAAGAGCGTATGCACCGGATATTTAAGCTCTCTCAAAATTAAACGCCAATAAACACGGGGATATCTTGTAAAAGTAGGGTGAAGGGTATACCAGGTATAAAACAGGCCCTTTTTGGTTCTGTTTGCCAAAAGCATTGCCGTATTATCAAAATGTTGTTTCTTTCTTTTCCGGAAATAAGTTGAAATAGTAACGGTATCATCAGTATCCGGAGGAAGATATTTGAACTGGGGATGCCATCTGGAGAAAAAATGCCAGACACCGCCTCTCATCATTTGATATTGTAAAAACGCATCTGTTTTATCGAGCATTGCTGTTATTTCCGGGAACGCTGCTTCAAGCGGCGTAAGGCAATTGCCGATCAAAGCCGGAATAAAGGTGTTACTGTCGGGAACGCACCATTGCAGCATTTTATCATCCGGGGCTATATAAGTGAGAAACTCTCCGTTGGGCAGCTGGTGTTCTGCTAAATAGTGTACTGCTGCATAAATACTTTGCGTCAGTAAATCCGTAAAATGCTTGTCTTGCCCCGTCATATACCCTTTAGTTTGCGCCGCCCCTGGCTCCCCGTTTTGCTTTGTAAACGCCCAGCTTTCTTCTTAAGCCGAAGCTGATCACCTCGGGAATCGATCTAAAAGCATATGCTGCATCAATGCTGAAGGAGCGTCCCAGCAATTTCCCCGTTTCCACGAGGTTGAATTCTCTTATCAGATTGTGCTTGGCCAGTTCCACGAGGCTGTATACATGCTTGTTCTGAAGTAGTTTTAGTTCACCTGGGGTGAGCCGGTCTTTAAAGGAAGTGATCATTTTATGCAGGTCTGCAATATAGAGGTTTTCCAATACCTCACTTCTTTTACGTCCGTCGTATATATTTTTCTGATCGATTTGTTTCCTCCATAGGCGGTCAAGGGTAAAAGCAGCCGTTCGTTTTCCGGAAAGGATTACATCCAGGTACATATACCAGTCATCTCCGATTTTTATTTCCTGGTTCCAGCCGGAACCGATCACCGAACGCTTCATGATCAACGCAGACGAGGGAGAAGGACAGCCCTGTAGATAAACTTTCCGGATCTCATCATTGGTAAGATCGATCCATCCGTCTTTGAGTTTATGAAAATAGGGCTGAACATATATATCACGGGTCAGAAAGTCAATAACAGCACCATCACATGTTTCCTGGTCCCAGTTGGCAAAAACAAAGTCATGATCGTTCATTGTTAATCTATGTACGCATCTTTCCAGGAAATCGGGGTACCAGATATCGTCCGAATCAAGAGAGGCAATGATTTCTCCTGTTGCATGCTTCAGGCCAGGGTTGCGGGCCTTTGCCTGGCCGCCATGTTCCTGCCGGATATACCGGATGCCCTGTATGTTTTCTAAAACCTCCCGGGTATTATCTGAAGATCCGTCATCAACAACTAGAATTTCAATATTCGTATATGTTTGCCCCAGTGCGCTGTTGATCGCATTGAGGATCCTGGTGGCCCTGTTATAGGTGGGCATTATGACAGATACAAGTGGTTTAGAGCTCATTTAGGAGTTTCAAAATTGATAATGAAAAATTATGTTCAGGAGACGGGGGCACATACTCCTTAATATAGCGGGTAGCCTGTAACCCTATTTGCTCCCAGTGTTCCCGCTGTTGCCAGGCTGCTTCCATATTGGCTGCAAAGGCAGTTTCTGTTGCATCGCTGATGAAACCATTGCTGCCCTGCTGAATGATCTCAGCGTGTCCTCCGGCATTGGTAACAATCACCGGCCGCCCTGAAGCCATTGCCTCCAGAACCGATAAAGCCATTCCCTCACTACGCGAAGGTAGTAAAAGTGCATGATGGCTTTGCCAAACTTCGCTAATATTATTCAACTGACCCGGGAAGGTTACGTTATTGACATTGAGCAGCCGGGCAAGTTCTTTTAAACCCAGCTCATCGGTTCCGGAACCAATAAAGGAAACTGTTATATTGCGGCTTTTCCAGGGTTCTTTGCTGAGTATGCGCAGCAGGATGTCCTGGCCTTTGTCTATGATAAACAAACGTGCCACGCAAGCCAGCTTGTAACCGTTTGCGGCAGAAGGAAAGGGTAGCGGGGTACGGGGCAGTTTTACAGGATTGAAAACCAGTTCCGTATTCTCCAGACGCAGGCCCAGTTGCTCCTCTGTAAGTGTCTGGTTGTGTTTTGATACAAAATAACACCTCCGGGCAGCTTGCAGGGTTTTCCGCATTTCTTCCCTGTAGCGCGTTGGCGGCCAATAAAAATCCACTCCTTTTTGTGCAATTATAGCATACGGGATCTGCAACTCCCTGCATTCATAGGCAAATTCCAGCCCGTCAAAATTGATGCCCTGGGCGATGATAACGAAATCGGGGCGATTATTCCGGAGCTGTTGATGAAAGACAGCCGGCAGGTCGCTAAAAGTGAGCGGATTCCGGTAGTGGCTGCCGGTAATACGGTTGGTGATCTGCTGCGCTTTCCGTACGGTACGCGCCACAACTGACCGCTGCGGGTCAAGTTCCGAAAAGCGGACGCCCAGCGCCTGTAGTTTTTTTATTTCGGGATGTTGAAAATTGATCCTGTTTTTATAAAGGGTAAAACTACAGTTCTCATTGATCAGCAGGGGAATACTGCGCGCCCATAATTCCTCGCTGCCACCCCAGTCATCAATACAGCAGGATAAGATCGCTATATGAAAACTGTGATTATTCATTGTGAAGCGGTTGATCCTTTTCTGTGAA
>DASVMC010000346.1:0-5108 GCA_036384555.1 Niabella sp.
GCCGCCGGGCCAGTGCTTTACCATCGCATTTACGCTGTGAAAACCCCATCCGTTCTTTATTTCTGCGGCACCGGCAGAGGTCTGGAAACCGTCCACATAGGCCCGGGCCATATCAACAGAAAGCCGGGGATGCTCCCCAAAAGTACCACTGAACCGGCTCCACCTGGGCTCTGTGGCAAGGTCAATTTGCGGCGACAAAGCAGTGGCTATGCCCAAAGCACGGTATTCCTGTGCGGCTATATGACCAAACTGCTCAACGATCTGCGGGTCAAATGTAGCGGCCATGCCAATTGACTCCGGCCACATGGAAATAGTACCACCGGCGCCTATATTATATTCTGCATTGGCTACTACACCATTCCGTGGATCAGAGCTGTTGTTAGCCGGAATTCCGAGGTCCAGCGTTTCTACAAAAGCCTGTACATTATTATTCCAGCGTGCGGCTACTTCCGGACTTTGCACACGTGTTATCAGAATATGCCGGAGGTTATCTTCCTTAAGGAATTTCTTTTGCTGGTCACTGATGGCATAAGGTGGGGCATCACTGGAGTCAATAGGTTTGCCATTATAGGTTCCGGATCCAAAGCCTTTGGGATTTGCCGGTATTGCCTGGTGTGCACTATACAACATAAGCCCGGCAATCTGTGCTACCGACATTTTCCCAGCCAGGTCCCTGGCCCGCTCATCAACGGGCAACCGCCAATCTTCATATTTATCTAATTGTCCGTTTTTGTTCAGGTCCTTAAAAGAGTGCCCATCGACGACGAGGATCTTTACACCGGAGGCCGGTGCATAACCAAGCGTAGGACCTTTTTTATTACTTACCGTTTCGTAGACGGCTTTCTCAGGCATAGTGCTTACCTGCGCCCGG
The DNA here is from genome assembly GCA_036384555.1 of Niabella sp. Lineage (GTDB taxonomy): Bacteria > Bacteroidota > Bacteroidia > Chitinophagales > Chitinophagaceae > Niabella. The sequence continues at coordinate 872 of DASVMC010000346.1, forward strand.
AGGGTATTCAGGATGCTGATCAACAGGCAGCCTGTAAGCAATCGCCTGGAGATGATAGGTAGAGTATAAGTACACATACCCAAATTTATTAATTATTTTTGTAATACGAATAGGTTTCACAGACACATTTATTACAGGAAAAAACAGGATTAATTCCACCTGCTATACCGGTTTCTATTGAACGGCGCCGCCCTGGTCTGTAAGCATTACCGTTCGCCGGGCGGACTAAATTATCCGGGATCCTGTTTTCGGCAGCTGAAATAGTTGTCTGTTAACAGCTACTGCCACCAGCTACTGCTATCCGGTTAGTCCTGCTCCTTGTTGTTGTAAAGATTTTTTGGACAAGCCGTTGTTTCCTTTTATTTTAGGTAAGTCAATTTTAAATAAATGAATAATCTGGTTGCTACAAAGCCCGGCCGGTTCCTGGCCCTGGATGTCTTTCGGGGAATGACGATCTGTTTTATGATCATTGTTAATACAGGCGGCCCTGATCCTTTTTCAGAGCTAAGGCATGCGGAATGGAATGGGTTTACACTGACAGACCTGGTATTTCCCTCTTTCCTGTTCGCTGTGGGAAACGCCATCAGTTTTTCAAAATCCAAATGGGACCGGCAGCCGAACAACATCGTACTTCTTAAGATCCTGAAAAGGACCCTCCTGCTCTTCCTCATTGGCTACCTGATGTATTGGCTGCCGTTTGTAAAGGTAGATGCCCAGAATCAGGTACACCCTTTTCCAATTGACCAAACACGGATCTTCGGGGTATTGCAAAGAATTGCGCTCTGTTACGGAATCGGTGCGCTGATCATTCGCTTCGCATCCATCCGAACGGTTATCCTAACAAGCAGCTGCCTGCTTTTAGGTTACTGGCTCATTATGCTGGCATTTGGTGATTATACGGTAAACGGCGCAGCCGAAACCAAACTAGACATCCTCTTGCTGACAAGAGACCATCTTTATATTAAGGACCCTGCTCATGCGTTTGATCCGGAAGGTATTTTAAGCACCTTGCCTGCAATTGTAAATGTACTGATCGGGTACCTGGCGGGTGTGCATATTCAAAAAAATCCGAAAAGTTTTGAAATGTTGTCCAAACTGGCCATAGCAGGCTTCTTATTACTGGCGCTTGGTTATTTATGGGACCTTCCCTTTCCGATCAATAAAAAACTATGGACGAGCAGCTTTGTATGTCTTACCACGGGACTGGATTGTCTGATCATTGCCACTATTTTATATTTTATCGATTTTAAAGGGAAGAGAACCGGCGTTTTCTTCTTCGAAGTATTTGGTAAAAATGCCTTGTTTATCTACCTGCTCAGCGAAGTGCTGCCGATACTGCTTGATAATTATCACCTGTCGGATAAACGTACTCTTTTTAAAGCCCTTTATGATACTACCTGGGGACGATTGGGCACCGGGCATATCGCGTCCCTCTTATGGTCTGTGAGTTTTATGCTTTGCTGCTGGCTGGTGGGCTATATTCTTTACAGAAGAAAAATATTTATCAAACTTTAGAAATAAGGTAAGCTTAGCAGGTAGATGCATCCGGGATTGCGTCCCCGGTTTACGGTTTTACACGGAAAATAGTCTCATGGAATTTCAGATACACTGTTTGACAAAAAAGCGATGCTTATCCGCGGACAGGTCAGGCAACTATTTATCAAAAAAACCTAAATTGGAAACAGCTACTATCGGATACCTGGACGGAAGCCTGGTTACAATAGGTGTTCTTACAATATTTGAGTTGAATGATATGCTCAAAAGTGAACACAAAAAGAAAATGCCATCGGAAAATTGGGAAGATTGCTATGCACTGGGAGACAAATATATAATAGCAATATCTGATGCAGGTTTTATAGTTGATGGCAAGGAATCCTTTAATAAATTTTTGACCAGAACCGCCTTTATCAAAGACGTGTTAAATAACCGGTTTTTATTCTTCGAACTCGTAGAAAAAGAAGTATTAAACAGGCTATGCAATAATACATCTTCCCCGTTAAAACTGCTTCAGCATATGGATGAAGTGGATTTATATGAATTGACTGATCGTAAAGTTTTAGTGGCAGATAAATATTTACGAGGTGGCGAAATTTTTATGTCTTATAATGATTATTTATTGTATCAGCGCCTAATGCCTTAGTCGTCCGTATCGCCCAACTGAAAATTAAGCTGGGGCTTATTGGGGTCAAGATCCACTTTTGCCGGTACGGTTCCAAAACGGGCCATATTATTCCCGGGCGTGCGGTCAATCAGTTTTAAATACGGATCAATACCGGCTTTAACCGGTTGCTGCCGCACAGTAAATACAAACGTTTGCTCCGGCTGATGCATCTTTATCCGTTGCAACAGCAAAGGGTTTTCATTACCATTCGCCTTTTTCTCAGCAAAGACGCCAATATCCATGTAGTCATTAACCGCAGCTCTTTTTTGCTTACCCACACTGTCTGCATAAAATTTGGCAGCCCCCACTGTAAGCGTCACTTTATAGGTACCATCCGGTTGCTTTTTATAGTCGAGCGCTTTGACATAATTTTCATAGATCGTTATTTTTTCAAAAAGGTCACCGATCAGGTATTGCAGACTGTCAGGAGTCGCTTTTCTCAGATAACTCACCAATTCGGCAGAGTTGGTGTACAAGGGTCCGTAATACCTGTTCTTATCAAGATAAGCCCTCAGGGCATTGTTCAATGTTTCCTCCCCGATAAAATCCTTAAGCGCATACATCACCACACTCCCCTTATTATAGTGAATATACTGCTGGTTCTCGCAAAGCATTAATGGTAATTCGCCCTTTCCCTCTATAGTACGTCCCTGTAAATAATGATCCATTTCCCGCTTCAGGAACCGGCGCATACCGTCTTTGCCATATTCCTTTTCCATAACCATAAGAGCGCTGTACTGGCTCATGGTTTCACTCATCAGCACGCTCCCCTGAACATCGCCGCCAATTACCTGATGAGCCCACCATTGATGTGCTACCTCATGTGCTGTTACATAAAAAGGCAGATCTATTTTTCCCGGTCCGTCCTTTACTTTTAAAATAAAGCCAATGGCCTCTGAATAGGGAATGGTATTAGGATAGGACTGGGCGTATTGCTGGTAACGCGGAAATTCTATGATGCGTACCTGCCGGTGCTGGTATGGACCGAAATGCCTGGTATAATAATCCAGCGAACTTCTGACACTTTTGATCATCCTGTCTAAATTGTATTCATGCCCCGGCTGGTAATAGATCTCAATAGCAACATTGTTCCACCACTCTTTTTTTACCCGGTAGGCAGCGCTCAGGAAAGAATAAAAATTTAAGATAGGGCTATCCATCCGGTATTGATAATAATGCCGGTCTCCTGTCTTCCATTCTTTTTGCAGGTACCCCGGTGCTATTGCCAGTTGTCCTTCATCGGTGCTGACGGTCGCTTCAAAACGGATCCAATCAGCATCGTGGGAAATATAGTTATTCCTCCTGGCCAGTGTATCGTCTACCTTTGCCATACGGGCCTTGGAGGGAAGCCCATACTCTTTACGTGCTTTATTTTCACTCAGCTCGAACCGCGGATCGTACCCGATCATCGGGAACAGTGCATTGTTAATAAACGTGCCATTGCTTACCACTTCAGAATGGATCCTGTCCAGTAACCCGCGCGGAGTATACGCGAGCTCAAAACGGTATTCAATGCTATCCCCCGGCAAAAGCGGCTGCTGCAGCCGGAATAACCGGACTCCATATTCCTTATCATCTGAAAGAGCTGTTGCGGGAACCTGTAGCGCTGATTTCAGAAAATGAAACCTGCTTTTTGCACCGGCTTCATATTTTATGAAGACCGTATCGATCGGTTGCTGTGTTTTATTTTTTAGCGTATACGATCCACGCGCGTGGAACGCTTTTGATCTGGGAAACAGATCTACTTCAACCGTAACCGATACGATCCTGGGTTGCGGCATACGCTCATATTTTTTATAGCGCTTTTCAAATATGGCCTGTTGTTGCTGCTGCTCTTTTGGAGAAGAAGCATCCTGTAAAACATTCTGCTGGTAAAAAATAAAACCACCCGCAGCTACAGCAATCAGGGATGCTGCTATCAGCAACACCCTCAAACGCAACGGAGGTCTCTTTGACAGGCGCCATCTTGCTTTGAGCGACTTTTCCTTTCCGCGGGGATACAGCAAAATAGCCGGTATGCATAAAAGCATAGTTACCGCTGTCCAGTAAATACGGTAAAACGGCCAGTTGGTAAAA
>DASVMC010000347.1:0-9801 GCA_036384555.1 Niabella sp.
TTACGAAATACCCATAGGCAGCCCAGTAAAGACCTGTTTGGGATAACTAGAATTTATATCGCAAGAACCCAAGAACAATATTCAGAAATAATGAATCCCTAAAAGCAGAAATACATATATAAGAGTTGAGAATAAGTATAACCCTATGGTTCGATGACCTAATGAATAAGAGAGAACAAATTATTACTACTATGTTCTCTGTTTATACACAAATTATTTAAAGAAGCCGTTTGCTTTATTTCATCAATAAGGCAAGCGGCTTTTTGCGTGAAAGGAGGGAATTCAAATGTCAAAAGTAATCGCACTTGCCAATCAGAAAGGCGGCGTAGGCAAAACACCACAACGGTCAGCTTGGGTATTTTTTGACCATTTGGTAGATGACATAAGGGATTACATCTGGACCTGCTTTTTATATCTGCTGATCTGCAAACCGGGACTGATACTTGCCGATGAACCCACCGGCGCATGCTATGAATTTTGGAATGAGATTCTGGATGTGGTTACAATGCTTGGGTGATGTTGAAAGTGTTGGCTGAATTATCAATTTGAAATATGAAGAATACCTTTAAAGGTCTCCTTTCTGATTAATACTTATATTTTTAACCAGAAAGGAGTATTTCTTGTGCTCTCTATAAACAAGATTTCTTATAGTGACTATACATATGTTTGAAGCATTTTTTAATACTGTTTTTATTAATTAACTTTTGATGCTAATTTATTTCTGGTCATAGTTATTGAAAAAAGTATTACTGGTACTATAAGGCCTGAAGCGAGTCCATAGATCCAATCATTTTGTGTAAAAACATTGTGTTTTATAATATACCAAATAACAAAAACGTTGTATGGCATTAATAATACTATTGTAGTAATAAGTCCGGGATTATAACCCTTTTGTTTTTTCTGAAAAGCAATAGTATGTGTTACATTATTTATTAGTATTTGTAATAATATAGGGCCCAATCCGATCCAAGGTATCGTTTTGGCAAAAACTGCTCCAAGGATTATCCATAACCATAATACAATAATATTAACGAAGAATAAATATGGTTCACTTAATGGTACATCTTCTTTTAATACTTTGGGAGCTAAAGGTGATTTTGAGTTTAAAAATTCTTTAAATCCTCCTGGCAATATGTACTCCTCATATTCATGAATCATAAGAATAGGCAAATGTAGCAGCAGTAACCACTGATATTTGTCTAAAGTGGGATCAGTAACCAGCCAACAAACCATTAACACCAGTATTGTTGGTGCCAAAAGGCCGCCTCCTGCCAATTGCCAAAGTTTATTAATTCTTTTATAGTTCATGTGAATTACCTCCAATCAGTTTATAATTTTAAAAGATCTATAGTTTGATATCATTCCAAAGAATACGAAACACCTCCTTTTTTCTTTGCTCCATCAATAATTGCTTTTCACTATCGTTAATATTTGAGAATAGTTCTATAAAAGGAAAAGCTATGAAAAAAAATACATTTAAGCTAAAAAGATTAAAAGCAAAATCTAATGGTTGGATTTTTTTGATTTCTCCATTTGCAATTGCCTCATTAACTTTTTTTGTTAATGCATCTAAAGGAGTGTTTCCGAGTTTTTGAAACGTTTGTGTTATTAATTGCTGCATGTCTTGTCCAGTATGGCTCACTTCCCATAAAAGAAATCCTAAGACATCTCTTTGCTTGTACAGATATTCAAAATGTTTATCAATAAACACTTCAAGAGTATCTTTGAAACTGTTAGTATTATAACTTATTTCTACAACTGAATAATACAGGTCAGTTAACGTGTTTTTTAGAACTTCCTCAAACAATAGTTCTTTAGTTTTAAAGTAGTAATGAAGAAGCATTTTGTTAACTCCTGCCTCATCAGCAATTTCCTGCATACGTGCTCCGCTTTTTCCCTTAGCGATAAAGACCTTTGTTGCTGCATTTAATATATTTTTCTGAATGTCTTTTTCGTTAGTCATAAGTACCTCCATTATTAAGTATATTAACTAATTGGTTTAACCATATGGTTAATATACTACAAATGTTTATAGATGTCAATTCATTAATACAATATATAGGGAAGAAAATGCGACGAAAATTATAAGTTGATGCCCTAGATACGATGTACATTTTTTAATATCATTTTTCATGAAACCTAAGTAAAGATTGCTATAACTTAAGAATTACTTTAAACTCATTCTGACTAACTTTTTGGATTGATATTCTTAATGGGGTCAGAATATGCATTTAAGGAGAAAGGAAAAAAAGAGTAATATTATACTTGTTAATGGGAACAATGCATGTCCTTTATGTAAAAGGCCATTATTATTGGTTAAAGATGGAAAGTTTGAATTAAATGTTTCGGTGGGGAGTGCGTAAAAATATGTCCTGCAAAAACTATAAAAAAGGGAGTGAATTTTAGAATCTTAACTTCCTGCCCTGCACGGCAGTGGGATAAAGGCGTATAAATTGTAAAAATATACTTGGGCTGTCTATGAAAGAATTGCATTTCATATGGCAGTCCTTTATATTAGTATGGGAAATAGATTAAAGCCTATATTAATAAAACCTTAAGGTTTTCATAAGAAAACTATTATGATATAAATTTTGGGGTTGCAGTACGATAATAATGAGTGTTTAATCAGGAAGAAGGGATAGAACTTATGAGTATCAATATTTTGGTCGTAGACGATGAGCAGTCCATTGCGGACCTAATTGAAGTTTATTTAAAAAATGAAGGTTTTACAATATACAAATTTTATAACGGTCAAGATGCGTTCCGGTGTGTTGAGTCGGAACAGTTAGAGCTGGCGATACTTGATGTCATGCTGCCGGATATGGATGGCTTTACTCTCTGCCAGAAAATTAGGGAAAAGTATAATTTCCCTGTTATCATGCTGACTGCTAAAGAAGAAGAAATCGATAAAATTACCGGATTGACACTCGGTGCGGATGATTACATAACAAAGCCGTTCCGTCCCTTGGAACTTATTGCCCGTGTCAAGGCGCAGCTCCGGAGATTTACCAAATATAATTCTTCAGAGCCGAACCAGGAAGAACACCAGATCGCTTTTTCCGGATTGGTATTGGACATGGATACCCATGAATGTACGCTGAATGAGAAGAAGCTATCCCTCACGCCTACGGAATTTTCCATTCTCTGGGTTCTTTGTTCCAATCGCGGACGGGTGGTCAGTTCGGAAGAATTGTTCCATGAGGTATGGGGAGACAAGTATTTCACCAATAGCAATAATACGGTAATGGTTCATATCCGGCATTTAAGGGAAAAAATGCATGACAGTGCGGAGCATCCCAAATATATCAAAACGGTATGGGGGGTTGGCTATAAAATTGAAAAGTATGAGCGATAAAAGAAGGAATGATTATACAAAATTAAAAAGCAAAGTATTTTCTCAAATGCTTCTGATTACAGTTGCCGCCGCTGTGACTGTTTATCTATTGCGCAATATCCTGCGTGGACAGATCGGAGATCGTATCGTTCGATTTTTAGTCAACGCTTTTCATTTTAGAAATTTGGACGCACAGATAATCTATCAGTTGGTGATTCGCAACAATATGTACATGATCCTTTTTGGGATAATTCTAATATTTTCAGTTATTTTTTCTGTTTCCTGGTTCACAAAATATTTTGATGAAATCAGTGCTGGAATGGATAAACTTACTGAGGAATCAGATGTAGAAATTACATTATCGCCAGAATTGGATTTTATGGAAAATAAGCTAAATCAGATAAAGAACTACTTGGAAAAACAAAAGAAGGCTGCTCATGATGCCGAGCAGCGCAAAAATGATTTGGTAGTTTACTTGGCTCATGATATAAAGACACCTCTGACCTCCGTGATAGGATACTTAAGTCTTCTGGATGAAGCTCCTGATATGCCTCCTAAACAGAAGGCAAAATATGTCGGTATTACCTTGGAAAAAGCTTATCGATTAGAGCAGCTGATAAATGAGTTTTTTGAGATCACAAGATTTAATCTTCAAACGATTGTTTTGAATAAAGAAAAAATCAATTTACTGTTCATGCTCCAGCAGATGGCAGATGAATTCTATCCAATGCTGACTCCACAAGGAAAACAGGTGTCAGTCAATGTGCCTGACGGCCTCACCCTGTGGGGAGATGCAGACAAACTGGCCCGTGTGTTCAATAACATTCTGAAAAATGCGATAGCCTATAGCTATAAAAATAGCGTTATTGACATTTCCGCTAAACAGCAGGATAAAAATATTGTGATAACTTTTACTAATCAGGGAAACCCAATCCCCCAGGCAAAGCTGGAAACTATTTTTGAAAAATTTTACCGCTTGGATTCCGCGCGTTCCACAAACACCGGTGGAGCGGGGTTGGGTTTGGCAATCGCCCAAGAAATTGTCACGGCTCACGAAGGAACAATCTCTGTGGAAAGCGACACCGAAAATACTACATTTACCGTAAAGCTTCCGTTATAAAAAAGGCTTTTATCGAAGTTTATTGGATCAATGAAGCCTTATTTGAAACTCATAATACGGAAAGTTCTTTATATTATAGAAGAAAAAGTTGAACTTTCCTATTCGTTATAAGAAAATCTTAAGAAGTTCATAAGATGGAATTCCAACATAGCTCCTTGTTCTGTGGTTGAATAATATCAGCACAGAATAAGGAGCTGTTTTATTATGGTACGAAAAGTAATAAGGAAAAAGTCAGGAATACGCATATTTGTATCATTTCTGTTGATGGTTGTCATTGCTGTTTTTGTTTACAAATCCATCATTACCAATAGAAAAACACCGGTTCCTCCGTTAAAGATAGAACCCGAACCCTCTGTTTCCATATCTCCCGGCGAGCTGAACAGTCCTCATGCGATTCTGATCCGTTTAAAAGATCATACCATCCTGATGCAGAAAAATAGCGAAGAAAAAATCTATCCTGCTTCTTTAACTAAAATGATGACAACCATTGTTGCGATAGAAAATTTACCTGATCAGAAGGGAGAAATCAAACTTACCAATTCTACGTTTCAAGGGCTGTATGAAGCAGATGTATCAATGGCAGGTTTCCAACTGGGTGAGCAGGTCAGGGTGATCGATCTGTTATACGGAGTGATGCTGCCGAGCGGTGCGGAGTGCTGTATTGGACTTGCTGATCAAATTGCGGGTTCAGAGCAGAATTTTGTAAAAACAATGAATCAAAAGGCGGCAGATCTTGGTATGGACAATACCCATTTTGAAAATGCGACCGGACTTCACAATGAAAACCACTACACAACCGTCAAAGATCTGGCAATTCTTCTAAGCTATGCTTTGCAAAATGATACTTTCCGGGAGATTTTTACTTCATCCCGTCATTCCACATCACCCACTAATAGGCACCCCGGCGGGATAACCTTTTACAGTACCATGTTTGAAGAACTCAACCATCAAAACATTATTGATGGGGAAATTTTAGGAGGAAAAACTGGATATACCGATGAAGCCGGTCTATGTCTCGCGAGTCTCGCCAAAGTGGGTAAACAGGAATATATTCTGATTACAGCCGGTGCCAAGGGAAATCACAAATCCGAACAATACAATATTACCGATGCATTGGCTGTGTACAACAGCATAGGAAAATAATAAGTTCTTCATAAGAATTTATTAAGTTTTTGATAAGCAAAAATTTCTACATCGCCTACCTGATTTCGGTAAGATGAAATTGCGCTCGATTGCTCGGGATTTCGATTAAGCCGTTGCTGGTCCATCACGATTAAGGTGGGAAAGATGAGAACTGGAAGATCAGAAACTAATAACCGCTGCCTGACTTGGCTTTTCCTCGGGCCCAGCCTGGTGGGTTTTGCTTTCTTTTATTTACTTCCTTTTGTTGCCGGCTTTTACTATTCTCTGGTGGATAGTCCCTCAAACGGTACTTTCGTCGGTATACATAATTACGCCGCCTTGTTAAAGAACCCCAGTTTCTTATTAGCCCTGAGCAACACGGCCAAATTTACCGTGATCTGTGTGCCGTTAAATATGGCCCTTTCCCTGGGAGCAGCTTTATTATTGAATCGGAAAATCCGAGGCCGCAATCTGTTTCGCACCATTTTTATAACGCCGCTGGTCATACCCGTAGCCTCGGTGGTCTTGGTCTGGCAGTCTTTTTTTGATTTGAACGGGGTTTTAAATTCCCTGATTCATGCTCTGGGATACCAGCCTGTGGATTGGCTGAAAACCGACTGGTCCAGGGTGGTGATCCTGGTGGTTTATCTCTGGAAAAACATCGGCTACTGTATGATTCTGTTTCTGGCCGGTTTGCAAGATATCCCGGTGGAATACTATGAAGCGGCCAGGATGGACGGGGCTGGCCGTTTCCAGGAATTTTTCCGCATAACTCTGGTTTATCTGACACCGACGACATTTTTTGTTTTTGTCATTTCCATTATTAATTCTTTCAAGGTTTTCCGGGAGACCTATCTGATCGCCGGTGATTATCCCCAAAACAACATTTATATGCTGCAGCACTATATGAACAATATGTTCCTGGCCTTGGATTATCAGAAACTGACTTCAGCGGCTTTCATTATGGCGGCCTTTATCGTGGCGGTTGTTTTCCTCCTATTCAGGGTGGAAAGAAAGATCAGCAAGCTTATAAACTGAAATTAAGAGCGGAATTCAGAAGGCCTAAAGAACAGAAATAGCGGGGGAAGAAGAGCGTTGAAAAGTATCAATAAACATAAAGGTCACATCAAACATAGTGCCTGTGGCCGGCGGTTGATAGCAAAGGTTGTTCACGTTGGAACCTTGGTTTTGCTGGCGGCTTTTTTTCTGTTCCCTTTAATCCTGACTTTTACCAATTCGTTTATGAGCGAACAGCAAATTGGCGTAAATTATAACGTGGTGACGGATAAAAGTTTAAGCAGTTATAAGGCTGACGTTGAGGCTTTGGGCACCTTTGCCCGTTTCGAGCTTATTCCGGATATGGTTACCCTCAAGTAGTATTTTGAGGTGCTGATTAATAAGACCCAATTTCTCCTCATGTTCTGGAATTCCGTGTTTCTTACCGTTCCCATTGTCATTGGGCAAACCCTGGTAGCCACCTTGGCCGCCTATGCTTTTGCCAAGTTTAAGTTCAGGGGGAGGAATTTCCTGTTCTTTTTGTATATTGTGGTCATGCTGATGCCATTCCAGGTAACGCTGGTTCCTAATTATCTGATAGCAGGCAAACTGGGCTTACTCAACAATTATTGGTCCATTATCTTTCCCGGCATTTTCGGCACCTTCGGCGTCTTTCTTCTCAAGCAGTATATGGAGCAAATTCCGGACTCCTATCTGGAAGCGGCCAAAGTGGACGGAGCGGGCGCCCTGCAATTTTTTCTCAAAATTATTGTACCCTTGTCCAAGTCCGGTATAGCCGCCCTGGTCATCCTCGTTTTTATCGATAATTGGAATATGGTCGAGCAGCCTTTTATCTTTTTACAGGATGCTGCCAAACAGCCCCTTTCTCTCTATCTTTCTCGCATAGCCGCCGGGGAAAAGGGCCTGGCTTTTGCCGCCTCCACCCTGTATATGACCCCGGTGCTGCTGAGCTTCCTGTATGCAGAAAACTACCTACTGGAAGGGATACGGCTTTCGGGAATCAAAGGCTAAAGCAAACTTGACAAGTAAGGAGGCGGGATCTTGAACCAGGAAGCAATCGTTCAGGAGACGGCACGAAAGAAAAAAATAGGGGAACTGGGCTTGCTCTTTGTAAGTGTAGTGGTCGCCCTCACCTTCTTCTCCGGTACCATCAATAACTTTACTCTGGCCAGAGTCGAAACGGCCCGGCCGACTAACGGAGCTTTGGTCAAGGAAATATTCGGAGAAGGGACGGTCGAAGCCAAAGCAACTTATGAAGAATATACGGATACCAGTCTGCGAGTTAAGGAGGTCATGGTAGGATTGGGAGACAGGGTTACGAAAGGCCAGCCCCTCATCAGTCTGGATGTGGATACTCTGAAGTCGGATCATCAAGACGAACAGGCCCGCTATCAGCAGCTGGAAATTTCCCTGGCAGGCGCCCGAGCAGACCAGAAGCAAAAACAGAGGAATTATGATATTACCAAGACCCTTTTTGATAACGGCGGCGAGTCGGCGGTAAATGTGCAAAACGCCGAAAAAAGCCTGGCCGATGCCGAGAGGAACTGCCGAAATATCCAGCTCAATCTGGAAACACAGGCCAAAAAGGTGGAGAACCTGGCCAAACAAGTAGAGGGCGGCGGTGTCTATACTGCTCCTGTCGATGGTATTATTACAGAATTAAATTTTGCCAAAGGGTCGATGACCAATAACTCGTTGCCCTTGTATAAGTTAGCCGACCCCAGGCAGGGTTTCCGGCTGATTGTACCGGTAGCCAATGATTTAGCCGATTATGCCAGGCCCGGGGATACGGTGAATGTGAATATCCTCTCCCTGGAGGATAAAAAAGCCGAGGGCAAAATCGACAAGATCGTGGCAGACAGCCGGCATCCGGGAGAAGAAAAGGATTTATGGGTCGGCCTGTCCGTGGACGGTGTGACGGGGGGCGAAAAGGGGGAAATATATCTCAGCAAGAAAACAAAGCAATATCCCACCCTTATCCCCAATAGTGCGGTTTATTCCGACAGCGGCGGGTCTTATATCTATATCCTGAAATTCAAAAAAGGACCGTTAGGTACGGAAAACTATATTCAGAAGATGTCCGTCAACGTCGAAGACTACGATAATCAAAAATGCGCGCTCAGCGAGATGGTGATGGACGAAGTGGTGGTGCAAAGCGACAAGCCGCTAGAGGACGGGGATAAAGTTTTGAAGGGGGCGTCGAGTTGAGTAGATTAAAACCGCCGCCCGGATCAGGCTATCCCAAGTCAGCCTATTTCCTTTTGGCCATCGGTATATTTATTTTAATTTTTAGCTCCACGCTGGGCGCATCCCTCGCTGCCAAGCTGGTGGATCTGAACGGCCCGCATCAGACTGGCAAAATTACCGTCACCAGTCTGAACAATGCGGACAATTCCGGATCCCGGGGAAACGACTCTTTATCCCCGGAGAATATGCGTCAGCTTGCCCAATTTGGCCTACAGGGTTTTGACCTGACTTACAGTTCCGAGACTTCCGTTGCCGCGTTTTATAAAGACAAGCAGTGTGAGGCGCGGGTGCTGGGGGTGAACGACAGGTATAACCAGTTTCATAAAATAGGCTTAAAATCAGGCGGTTTTTTAACTCCAGGACAGGAGTACCAGCAGGTTGCGGTCATTGATGAAAATCTGGCTCAGGCTCTTTTTCAAAACAGCAATGTCTTCGGCTTGGAGCTGGAGCTCTACGGGCGGCAATTTAAAGTCATCGGGGTGGCTGAAGATGATCTCTCTCTTCCCGGAAGCCTGACGGAACCGGAGGGCGGCACGATTTACCTGCCGGTTGCAATGCTACTGGAGCTTAATCGCAATTCCCGGATTACTACCCTGGAAGTAGAAACTAAGGACACCGGCACGACGGGCTCCAATACCGATGTTTTACAAACAGCCCTGGCTGCCGTCGGCCGGGATGCCAAAAACTTTAAAATAATCGATTATAACCTGGAGTATTTCCTTATGGAACAACAGAACAAGCTGATGAATTTTACGGCGGGAACCGTCGCTCTGGTATTGCTGTTCGGTCTGCTCAGGCGGAGAATACAGGGGATTTGCCATTACGTGCCTTTAAGACTCCGGGAGAAATATTTCAGGGAGGTACTTCAGGAAGACCGGGCCGGACTCATAACCGGTTTGGTGGAAATAATCCTGCTTGCCGGGGGAATGTTTGTGATCTGGAGATTGATCTGTTTCCGTTT
>DASVMC010000348.1:0-4030 GCA_036384555.1 Niabella sp.
TCCTGGAAAAGAAACGGCAGCGGTCAACGCCTGAGCTGTTGCAGCCTTTGTATAATATAGAAGATGCAAAAAGGGCAATGCTCTTGTTTGAAACGGTGGAATATGGTCAGTTGTTTGATGTGATAGATGGCGTTCAGGCGTTGTTTACAGACGCGGGCCACATTATTGGAAGTGAATGCGTGCATTTGGTTATTAAAGAAGAGGGAAAGGAAACCAAAATTACATTTAGCGGTGACGTAGGCCGGTACAGGGATGTGATCCTGCGCTCTCCCGAGGTTTTTCCTCAGGCAGACTATATTATCATGGAATCAACCTATGGTAACTCGCTGCATGAAGATGTAAAAGATACACCGGAAGTATTGCTGGAATGGATCAATAAGGTATGTGTAGACCGGAAAGGAAAATTGATCATGCCGGCTTTTAGTGTTGGGCGTACGCAGGAAATTCTTTATGACCTGAATCAGCTGGAGGCCCGGGGTGTATTGCCCAAAATTCCGTTTTATGTAGATAGCCCTTTAAGTATTGAAGCTACAGACGTGGTAAAACGGTTTCCACAATATTTTAATAAGCAGATCCAGAATGTATTGAAAAATGATGATGACCCTTTTATGTTTCCGGGATTGACTTATATTAAGTCAGTAGAGGAATCAAAGTCGCTCAACTTCAGGAATGGCCCTATGGTGATTATTTCTGCGAGTGGTATGGCCGATGCGGGAAGAGTAAAACATCATATCAGTAATAACATTGAAAATTCGCGCAATGCGATCGTGATGACCGGTTATTGTGAACCTAATTCCTTAGGTGGCCGGCTGCTGGCAGGATTGAAAGAGGTAGGCATTTTTGGTGTTGAACACCAGGTGAATGCTGAAATAGGTCAAATAAGGAGTATGAGCGCTCACGGTGATTATGAGGATCTGAGCCAATGGCTGGCCTGCCAGGATCCTAAAATGGTGAAAAAACTGTTCCTGGTTCATGGAGAGCCTGAAGTTCAGTTTGCCTTTAAGAACCGCCTGGTCAAAAAGGGTTTTCTGGATGTGCTGGTACCTGAAAGACATTTTGAAATAGGATTAACCTGATAGCAACAGGTACTAAAAATAAGCCGGCATCAATTTTTATTAAAACAGCTATTCCAATGGATCGGACAGAACCGCCCATCGCGGGCAGGCACCAGCTGCGGTAATATGCACCGCCGGCGGCCATCCAGGAGCAGTACCCGCCTGTATGATTCCCAGATAGCCGCTGTTACAGATATTGCCGGCAAAGGCACCAAGACTGTAAAAGCCTTATTAACCTTTACGGATGGCGAGGATAATTTAAAGCTCCAAAAGCAGCAGTGCTGTAGTAAATGCAGCAGCTGCCAAAAATATGCGTTTGTATAATATAGGACTGGGCAGTTCTTGTGATGCCTGTCTTTTTGATCAGGCGGTAGCTACGGGTGGCGCACTTATGTATGCAGAGGATGCACCGCAATTGATCAGTATGTTTGGGAATCTGGGTAAACTATTGGATAGTTTCGCGAAGTTCTATTCTATAGAATGGAAAATGACACCTGTAAATAATACCACTATTGCAAAGGATACTTATGCTCTTGTTTTAAAGGTGCTGACGCCTTATAATTACATCATTGATGTTCCCGTATCTGTAAAATACCAATAGAAAAGCGATTTAGAGCTTCAAAAGGAGAGAAGTGGTTCAATTTTGCTGAACCGCCTCTTTTAATTTTTGAAGCACATCGGTTTGCAGCATTTTTTCCGCAACAAGGATCATATTACTGAAAGCGGTGGCTTTTGAAATGCCATGTCCCACTACAACCGGGTGCTCAACACCTAATACAGGCGTACCCCCGTAGATTTCAAAATTGAAGCGGTTCAGATAAGGATTATTGAGCGCTTCCGCTGCTGAAATATCATAAATGGATTCGGCCAGTTTTAGAATAATATTCCCTGTAAATCCGTCGCAGACCATTATATCAGCTTTATCGTTAAAGATATCCCTACCTTCAACATTTCCAATGAAGTGAATATTCCTGTTCTCTTTTAACAGGGGATAAGCGCTTTGCGTTAAGATATTCCCTTTCCCTTCTTCTTCGCCTACATTGATCAGTCCTACTTTGGGTTGTGGGATTTCTAAGATATGCTTTGCATATACGGCGCCCAGGGTAGCAAACTGGTTCAGTTGCTCGGGTTTGCAATCTGCATTCAGTCCTACATCCAGGATCAGCCCGGTGCCGCCATTTTGTTTGGGAATAATAGAAGAGATCACCGGTCTTAGAATACCTTCGATCGTTTTGATGCTGAACAGGGTGCCTACAAGCATAGCGCCTGTGTTCCCTGCGCTGATAAATGCATTGGTTTTACCCTTGGCAAGGTATTGGAATCCAACAGCAATTGAAGAGTCTGATTTCTCTTTCAGCGCCCTGGTAGGATGCTCATGCATACCAATGACCTGTGTGGTGGCAACTATTGTAATCCTTTCCTGAGGAATATTTTCGGCTGCGCTGATTTCTTTTATTGCTTCCTCATCTCCAAATAATGTAAGTTGTATGCCGTTTCCTTCGTTTTGTGAAAGGTATTTTTTAACACCTCTTAATGCTTCAAGGGGCGCAAAATCGCCACCCATCGTATCAATTCCAATATTCATCATATACGGACTAAAATTAAAAATTCCAAATACATTACCAACCAAAGGTCGTCAATGAATTTGGAATGAACAAGTTAAGTAAAAGCGACTTAACGTTTTTTTTAAGCTTTTGCAGGTGCTTTTTCAGCTACTACTTTTCCTTTGTAAATCAGCTTTCCCTCGTTTACATAGGCACGGTGCCGTACATGGGTTTCACCTGTAGTGGCATCTGTAGTTAAGGTAGCTGAAGTGGCTTTATAGTGAGTTCTGCGTTTTGCGCTTCTTTGCTGGCTGTGCCTGCGTTTCGGATTTGGCATAACTTATAAAATTAAAAAGTTCTAAATTATTTTTTTCTTTCTTTACAATACGATTATTAATTGTCCAGCCCTTTGAATTTTTCTAAATCTTTCCAGAGCGGGTTGACGTCTTTTTTAGATTTTTTTTCGGAACCGAGCTGGTTCAGCATCTTCAATGCTTCTTTATTGCATTGAGGACCATCAGCATTATCAAAACCGCAGGTCTTATGCATGGGAATACTAAGGTTAATGAATTCGTAGATCCAGTTCTCTACATTCAGGTGGCTTTCGCCCCTGCTGATATAATAAACATCAGGATCATCTTCCTGATCGTTCATTACATCGGGCTCTTCCACCATTTTTACCGTAAGGGTAAACTCATCCCAAAGATCCAATGTCAGGGGATTGTTACATCGGTCGCATACCACATCCAATATACCGCCCACTTCAAATTTCAGCATCATAAAACTGCTTTTTTTGTCTAACAGCAATTTTATCTGTGCGTTGCAATTTGTAAAATCCTGCTCTTGAAATGCCTCAAAGAACTTATCTGTTATCACATAATTGAATTCATGAACTCCTGGTTTTAAACCCACAAAAGCAATATCATACGCTCTGCTGTTAGCCATGACTCAACTACCTCCCTTTAATTTAGGGATGCAAAAGTAAGCAAATTATCTGAAACGACCTAATTAGACCTATAAGGTTTTAAGAATCCTTACAGCAGCTGATTCTCCCGGCTATGGGAAAATACCCAATTCGGCGTAAGTAGTAGCTACTTTATTGATAGCCACCACATAAGCTGCTGTGCGCATGTCAGGAATCTGAGCGTTATTCCTCCATTCCTCCATAATCTCCCTTGTAGCAGTAATCATGGTTTCTTCCAGACCGCTGTATACCAGGTCCACTTCATCCGCACCGTGCATGATCATTTTCCGCTTCTTTTCATTTACTTTCTTGTTGGTGAGCCCTTCAATCTCCTCCAGTATTGTTGTATTGACGTTCTCTGTAAACCGTTTCTCCAGACGTCCGTACCGTACGTGGCTCAGGTTTTTCAGCCATTCGAAATAGGACACGGTCACACCACCGGCGTTCAGGTACATATCAGGAATTAC
>DASVMC010000349.1:0-4848 GCA_036384555.1 Niabella sp.
CCAGGACATGTATTATGACGGCCCTTCTGAAAGACAGGAGTTTTATCTGTCCATTCTTCTGGACAGAAGCAATGGTCAGAATGTGATTATGTACAGCACCGAAGGAGGTATGAGCATTGAAGACGTAGCACATGAAACGCCTGAAAAGATCTTTAAGGAATGGGTACATCCTTCAGGTCGCCTACTGGGTTTCCAGGCAAGAAAAATTGCATTCAACCTGGGGCTGTCCGGAGCAGCTTTCAAAAACTGTGTAAAATTTGTTACCAATCTTTATGATGCCTATGTAGGCCTGGATTGCAGCATGCTTGAAATTAATCCTTTATTCAAAGCAGCCGATGATAAGATCATTGCTGTGGATTGCAAAATGAATATTGATGATAATGCCATGATCCGCCATGCAGATCTTGCTTCTTTAAGAGATGTAACAGAAGAAGATCCTACAGAAGTGGAAGCCGGCAAGTACAACCTGAACTTTGTAAAACTGGACGGGAATGTTGGTTGTATGGTCAATGGTGCAGGCCTGGCAATGGCCACTATGGACATGATCAAATTAAGCGGCGGCGAACCTGCCAATTTCCTTGATGTTGGCGGTACTGCCAATGCGCAAACAGTGGAAGCAGGGTTCAAGATCATTATGAAAGATCCGGCTGTTAAAGCCATACTCATTAATATCTTTGGTGGTATTGTCCGCTGTGATCGTGTTGCTGCAGGTGTTATTGAGGCCTACAAGAACCTGGGCAATATCCAGATCCCGATCATTGTACGTCTCCAAGGCACCAATGCGGAAGAAGCCAAAAAATTAATTGATGAAAGCGGACTAAAGGTGGAATCGGCCATCCTGCTAAGCGAAGCAGCTGACCTGGTTAAAAAAGCAGTTGCATAAGTCATTTACCTCTTTTTCTTCAGACAGGCCATTCAGTGAATGGCCTGTTTTTATTTAAGCACTCCCCTATCTGAGCGTCTGTGTTTGTTTAGACTATCGTTTAAACAGACACGGTTTTTTTAATGCCGCGCATACACGGTCCCGCCTGGCAGGACAAGGTCCTGCTATCTGCAGCTCAAAAAGAAAGATTGTACTGCAAAGAATATTCATTCCTACGTAGTATTCCTTTGTGGTCATCAAGAACAAGACAAAAATATTTTGCAGCCGGTTTATTTAAATAAGCGTTGTACAATCATTCAACAGTTCCGTTATATGTCAATAAAGTAAAAACGGTCAAACGGCCGTGCTTAACGCTTTAAGCAAATTTTAACTTTTATAATATCCATCTTTCCTTTGCGGCATCGTTATTGTAGATATCTGGCATATAACATTAATGTGTCTGCTCCAGTTTCGGAGTTGATGCTTTACGTACAAAACCTAATTACTACAATTTATGATTTGCAGACCCGCATGGATCTTCGTCATGCTACTTATTGTTACCTACGCCAATCAGTTGCATGCACAAACCAGTCCACACACGATTTATGGAAAAATCATTAGTAAATCAGGCCTTGCCTTAAACAACAGCTCCTTAAAGCTGCAGCCGGCGGGAGATACAGCCACCACTGACCAGGATGGCAAATTCACCATTAAGGCGAAAGCAGGAGATTCATTACTGATAGAGAACCCTGCCTTAACGCACGCTGCTGTTATTGCTCTTCCGGCATACGACAGCGTGCTGGTTACTTTCGGGGAAGGCAAGCTGAATGTTGGACAATGGAAAAGTTCATCAGGAGGCCTAAAGGATTCAATATCATCCGGCACCGAAAAATCAGTTGTAACAGATACGGTGCCCAGGCAGACAGACACCGCCAGCCAGGGCCAGGCAGTTGTTGCTGCAAAAGGGGATAGCGTGTTCGTAAAAGGGAAAATAGTGGATGCTTCTGGGCAGCCGGTCGTTGGAGCAAGTATCACTTATCCTGACGGAAAGCTATATACTGCCGATGAGAACGGCACGTTCTCTATTCCTTTTATACAAGGACAGCAGGTTACCGTTTCAAGCGTTGGTCTGGCAGGAGTGAATATAACATTAACTGATCCCAACAAACCTTTAAAGGTAGAACTTACCGGTAAGAAGTCTTCAGAAGAGCTGGAACAGGTAACGGTCACTGCCCTCGGCATTTCGAAAAAGGGACGTTCCGTCGGCTACTCTGTTCAGGAAGTAAGCGGTGCTGCGGTTCAAACCGCAAAGGAAACCAACTTTGTAAATGCCTTACAGGGTAAGTTGTCCGGCGTGCAGATTAACGGGAACACCGGTTCAATGGGTGGTTCTGCAAAAGTGCTCATCCGGGGTAACAAATCAATCACGGGTAATAACAACGCGCTTTTTGTAGTAGACGGTGTATTCATGGGCAATACTAATAATACAGCAAGTTATAATCAGCAGATCGGTGGCGGCGGTTATGACTATGGCAGTCCGATACAGGACCTGAACCCCGATGATATAGATCAGATATCTGTTCTGAAAGGTGCAGCCGCTACTGCTTTATACGGAAGTCGTGGCGGCAACGGAGTGGTGGTGATCACTACCAAAAAAGCAAACAGGGGAAAATTCGGCGTTAATTACAGCCTGAATGCACAAATGGATCGAGTATATGTATTACCTAAATTCCAGAACGAATATGGAGGAGGCAGTGTTGATCCCAATTCAAAAACTGCTGTCGGTAATTTTACACAGTTAATTGACACCGGTATCAATAAACAGTATTTTCTGAATGCGCCCACCTATCATGATGATGCCAATAACTGGGGGTATGACCTGATGCCCAGCTACTCTATTGATGAATCCTGGGGCCCAAAATTAGATGGTACGATTTATCGCCCCTATTACTCTTTTGATAAAGACAAGAACAATCCTTTCTTTGGCGTAACCAGCCGTTGGAGCCCCCAACCCAATAATGTAAAAGACTACTACAGAACAGGGGTCACTGTTACCAACAGCATCAGCATGGGCGGAAAAAATGACAGAGGCAGTTTCCGGTTATCGTATGCGAATATGAGCCAGAAGTTCATTCTTCCCAATTCCAACATGTATCGCAACAATATCGGCTTTAACGGGAATTATAAGCTGGCAGATAAGGTAACGGCTATTGTTGGCGCCAATTATTCGGAGAACAGGGCAATCGGACGACCCGGTACCGGCTTCTCCGGCGCCAACCCCACTGAATTATTTACGATGTACAGCCAGCGGCAGCTGGAACTGGATAAGCTGAAATATTATGAATTCCCCGATGGATCACAGGTCAGCTGGAACCGGAAAGCCTATAATGACCCGCAGCCCGCTTCAGCTACAACACCGTACTGGATGGCTTATAAAGCCTATGAAACAGATAGCCGCAAGCGCCTGTATGGAACAGCAGGACTGGAGATCCGCCCCACAGACTGGCTGAATATTTCTGCCAAGGCATTTATGGATCAGTACAGTACATTAGTGGAAGAACGTTCTCCCAAAGATTATCAGGCCGGCGGTTATACAAGAACCAACCTGGATCATACTGAGATGAATTACCAGCTGATGGGTACTGCAAAAAAGGCGATCGGTGACTTCGATTTAACCGTTACTGCAGGGGGAAATATTATGAAGCAGCGGGATCAGATGAACAGTTCAACGGCAAACGGGCTTATTACACCGGGACTCTATACATTGACGAACACAGCCAGCGTGGTGAAGCCGGTCATTTCTGACATCCATAAACAGATCAACTCCCTTTTCGGAGATGTTACGCTCGGTTATAAAAATTCTGTATTCCTCGATGTTACGGGCAGGAACGACTGGGCTTCCTCATTATACCCCAGGAACCCGTCCTTCTTTTATCCCTCAGCCTCTCTTTCTGCTATTTTCTCCGACTGGCTGAAATGGGACTGGCTTTCCTTTGGTAAAGTACGGGGAAGCGTGGCCAGGATCGGGTATGACACAGATCCTTACAGAACAATACAGGCCTATGCCCTGTCCAACATCTTTAACGGGCTAAGCATTTCTTCAAAAGACCTGGCATTGGCAAATCCTGACCTGAGACCGGAAATGAGCACAGAATTTGAAGGAGGTGTGGAATTAAAATTCCTGAAGAACCGGGTGGGCCTTGATGCGACCGTCTATTCAAGAAAAACAAAAGACCTGATCATACCTCTGCAAATTTCTCCGACTACCGGGTACAATACGCTTTTTGCCAATGTAGGTACTTCCCGGACAAAAGGTTTTGAATTAACATTAAGCGGAACGCCGGTTTTATCCGAAAATTTCAAATGGGATGCCGCATTGAATCTTTCCTTAAACAGAAGCAAGCTGATTGCGCTAAATATCCCCAACAACCCGGATGCTAATAGCCAGCCGGTAATTATTGGCACTGACAGGAGGTCAGGAAATCCGGTATCTGTAGCTGCGATGGTAGGTCAGCCTCTTTACGTATTAATCGGAACAGATTATACTTATAAGAACGGGCAAAAGGTGGTGGATACCACACAAGGGTCATTCAATTATGTGGCCAACCCTAATCAGGTTTTAGGAAATACGCAGCCGGATTATGTAGGAGGATTCAGCAATACTTTTACCTATAAGAATTTTTCCCTGAGCGCACTGCTGGACTTCCAGCATGGAGGTAGTTTTTACTCTTACACGAACACTTATGGATTGGCATCCGGCACACTTGCAGAAACAGTTGCCAATAATATCCGTGAAAACGGGGTGCCTGTATCCGGTGTTCTGGCAGACGGGACTTCTGTTAATCAGAACGTCAGGGCAGACCTCTACTTTAAAAATACCAATAACGGACGTATCATTAATAAGGCTGCCGTTTATGATGCCAGTTATGTTTATTTAAGAGAAGTAAAATTAGGTTTTGCCCTGCCCGAAAGATGGTTTTCCAGGA
>DASVMC010000350.1:0-4800 GCA_036384555.1 Niabella sp.
CCTGGTCTATTTCTGGGTGTCTTTTCAGATAATCTGCCAGACTTTGGGCTACCAGCTCTCCCTGAGCTACCAGTTTTACATCAATAGGCAGGTTTTCCTGTATTTTGTCTTTTAGCAGGGGATAATGCGTGCAAGCCAGCAAAACCACATCAATGGCAGGCCCGTTATGAAACAGGGAATGCAGGTTCTTTTTAATAAAGAAATCGGCTCCATGGGTTTCGATCTCGTTGTTTTCTACCAGCGGCACCCACATGGGGCAAGCCTCCTGGTATACTTTTATATCCGGAAAGAATTTATGGATTTCTATGGGATAAGAGCCGGAATTAACGGTACCTTTTGTTGCTAAAATACCAATTGACCCGGTTTCGGAATAATTGCCGATGACTTCCGTAGTGGGGCGAATGACCCCCAGCACCCTTTTATCCGGTGCGATCTTTGGCAGGTCATTTTGCTGAATAGTGCGTAATGCTTTGGCAGATGCAGTGTTGCAGGCAAGGATTACAAGCGTGCATCCCTGTTCGAAAAACCATTGTACACATTGAAGGGTATACTCATAAACAGTTTCAAAAGAGCGGTTACCATAAGGGGATCGGGCATTATCGCCCAGGTAAATAAAATCGTATTGCGGTAAGGTTTTTACCATTTCTTTTAAAACGGTTAAACCCCCGTAACCGGAATCAAAGACACCGATAGGTGCTCCACTCCTGTTATCTGGTATCTGATGTCTGGTATCTGATGTCTGATTGCTCATTTCTGACTTCTCTTGATAGCTGCCCCCAGCGCCTGCAACCGGGTATCGATCTGCTGGTAGCCCCGGTCGATCTGTTCAATATTCTGAATAGTGCTTTTTCCCTCCGCGCTCAATGCGGCAATTAATAAAGCCACACCCGCGCGGATGTCCGGGCTGCTCATGGTAATACCACGAAGGGGTTGTTCACGCCCCAGGCCGATCACAACTGCGCGATGCGGATCACAAAGTATGATCTGGGCACCCATTTCAATCAGCTTATCTACAAAGAACAATCGGCTTTCAAACATTTTCTGATGGATCAGCACACTCCCATGCGCCTGTATAGCCGTAACCAGTACAATGCTCAGCAGGTCCGGCGTAAAACCCGGCCAGGGATGATCGTAGATGGTCAGCACACCGCCATCAAAATATTTTTGGATCGTATAGCTTTCCTGGGTGGGAATATGAATATCATCTCCTTTTATTTCAAGATTGATTCCCAGCTGCTCAAAGCGGTTGGGAATAACACCCAGGTCCGGAACGCTTACATTTTTTATAAGGATATCGCTCTGCGTCATCGCGGCAAGGCCGATAAACGAGCCGATCTCGATCATATCCGGCAAAATGGTATGTTCGGTACCGCTGAGGTAATCCACGCCTTCAATGACCAGCAGGTTACTGCCGATGCCGGTGATCCGGGCGCCCATACGGTTGAGCATTTTACAGAGCTGCTGCAGGTAGGGTTCACAGGCGGCATTGTAAATAGTAGTGGTCCCTTTTGCCATAGTAGCCGCCATCACTATATTGGCCGTACCGGTAACCGAAGGCTCGTCCAGCAACATATAAGTGCCTTTAAGCTCTTTTGCAGATAAGTGAAAGAAACCATCTTCCTGGTTATGATTGATATCAATTCCGAATTTTTCAAAACCGATCACATGGGTGTCCAGCCTGCGGCGTCCGATCTGGTCACCGCCGGGTTTGGGAATAAAAGCTTTCTTATAACGCGCCAGCATTGCTCCCGCCAACATTACAGACCCCCTGAGGCGGCCGCTTTTTTTACGGAAGGCTTCACTGTGCAGATAGTCGATGTCAACATCTTTTGCCCGGAAAATACAGGTGCTCCGGTCTACACGGTTCACGTCCACATTCATTTCCGCCAGCAACTCAATCAGCAAATTGACATCCAGAATGTCAGGTATATTTTTAATGGTCACTTCCTCTGGTGTAAGCAGTACAGCACAGATGATCTGTAAAGCCTCGTTCTTTGCCCCTTGCGGCTGGATTTCTCCTTTTAAGCGGTTGCCCCCTGTTACTTCAAATACATTCATAAAAAGCTCCTTTTAAACATTGATCGGCCATCCGCTGCGAAGATAAAGTTTAATCGGATTGTTGTTTATGAAATATAATGCAGGCGCGGTAAAGCAAATGTGCATGGTTGTTTTGCCGCAATGGTGAAGCCTGCAGCAGCCCCATTAAAAAAAGGAAAGCCGGAGCTGTTCTCTGGTGTCTGGGTTCGTAGCTGCACAAATCTGTAAGATCCCTGCATGAACGAATGGATATTGTATCATTTAACCGGGTGGCTGCTGCGCGGTGATTGTATAATTTCGTGTTCTGAAAAGGGATATCCCTACGGCATCTTTATCATGAAGGGCATAAAATAAAATCATTATGCGCCTTTGCGTTTATTCCTGGCCTTTGTTCCGCAGGGGCAATCCCTTTAGAGCCACATCGTGGCGCGGTTTTAAGATGTGCCGTAGGTATATTCCCTGGTTCTCGGATTCGTCAGCTAACCCGATTACTTTGCAGGTGCCAACCGGAATGACCGGATGAATCCCGTTCCGAAAAAATTAAGCCGGACGCCTACAATTTTGCCAATGTTTTTTTCAAATGAAGCCGTATAGGCTTCTTTATTATTCACCATTATTTTAATGTGCTGATTCTGGGCTTCACATTTCATCTGTACCGGTTGTGCAAAGTCAACACCAAAAGCGGAGAGATCATTGGTTTTACCATCAATGGCCTTTGATCCCAGGAGCATATTGAGTTCGCCGGCACAGCCCGTTTTCGCAAAAGGGATCAGGAGGATCCCATCTGTACCCAGTACCACCAGGTTGGTGTGCAGGCAGGGCGAATTATTGCCGGAATAGGTATTCTGAAATTCAAGATCCAGCCGGAAGTTGTTGCTGTTTAAATCAAATTTCCGGCTCACATTGGCCAGTGTAACAACCGGGGTTTCTTTAGGATCCAGCTGCAGCTGGTCCAGCTCCTGCTGATCCATACCAATAAGCCCCGGCTTTTTAAAGATCTTTTCTTTTAAATAGACCGGCGCAGGATCATGGGCCACGGAACCCATCCAGCCGTCGGATTCAATATATAAATCGTGTTCCTTTACGATGGAGTCATTTAGAATAAGTTTGGCCTTATAATATCCGGGCATGTAATAGGTGCTGGTATAAGTATGTAAATTCTTGTTCACCTTAAACCTTCTTTTCGGATCCCAGCTTTGCTGGATAAAAACACTGTCTGCATTGGAATGGGTGGCGTCATATTCAAAAACAACCGTATTAGGCACGCCCAGGGTCACCGGCTGACTGGAAAAACGTACCTGGTCATATTGCAATTGCTTAACAGGTTTATACAGGAATATAAATCCAATAAAAAGAAATGCAATAGCCAGCAGTAAAAGCACAAAGACCATTTTAGGAAACGACCGTCTTTTTACAGGTAATACCGGAGCTGCCGGCTCCGGAGGGACCGCTGCCGAAGCAGTAAAAGTCCGCCAGTTGGCAAAACCTATAAAACGCGCCAGGGCATCGAGGGTGCTTAAATTGGGTTTGCTGTTATACTGCACTTTCCCCCAGATGCGCTTCAGCGTGCTGGCGCTCAGTACCACTCCGGTAGCTTCAAACACCTGGTCGCTCAGGTTTTCAAAATCCTGGTGCTGCCAGTTGGCGCTGCTGCCCCAGCCCAGCCGCTGCTCAACCAATAATTTGCATTTTTCTATAAGAGGCTGATTATCATCCATTTTTTAATTGTGACGCGTCTTGAACAATCTTGAACAGGGTATGAATTTACGATTTATCAGGGCAATGGCAATTTTGAAGGATACAAGCAGCATCCGGCAAATTAATTTTATATGTACAGGGTTTCTATTATTTTATTATTAATAATATCTTTTGTCAGAGTAACCGGACAAACCTTGTTTGTTGATCCTGTTAACGGGCAAAAACATGCAAGGGGTATAATAGATGACCCAATAAGCGATTTGGCGGATGCGGTTGCGCGCGCTTCTGATTTTTCAGGAGACGAGCCGATTACTATAAAACTGGCCCCTGGTTTATACCTGCTTTCAGACCAGCTGGTTTTAGCGCCTTTGAAAAAACTCCCGGACACCATTCATTACACGATTGAGGCAATGACAAATCCTAATGCTCCTGAGTGGACCCCGGTAAAGATGCCGGTTATTCAGTCTGTTTCAGCAAACAATAAAAATTGGGGAAATTTTGACCACTGTGCAGGCATTCAGGTTCAACGGAATAATGTATGCCTGCGGGGGATAAAATTTGTAGGAAATACGAACCCCGGAGTCGTTTATTATTATCCTGTTGAGCGCCATTTCCAGGAATTAAGCGGGCTGATGATATCGCAATGTTTGTTTGTAGGTAACAGGAGCAGTGCACCAATCCAGGGTGCGGTCTTTGCTCAGGGAAAAAATATCAAAATAGAACATACCGTTTTTTATCAATGCAAAAATGCCGTTTTATGTTTTATGAATGTTTCAGGATTTGCGTTAACCTACTCAATAATATATGGCTCTTATGAAGCGGCTATAATGTTTGGTAAATATTCTGATTTTGTTTTTAGCAATAATGTTATTGCCAATAATAACTGCTTTTGGGTGAGTATTAAAGACTATACATCCCATTATGTATTCTCGAATTCTGTTATCACAGACAATAAGGTATTCATGGGCTTGAACGGGGATACAATTGAAGTGGATAAAAGAACGATGCCAGTTATGCATCATGTGCAGCGTTTTGGGAAGGTGGAATTAAATGGCGCCTGTAAAG
>DASVMC010000351.1:0-1878 GCA_036384555.1 Niabella sp.
GGTGTCTACATCTACCATAAGCGGCAGGTCACATACATTCGTAATACGTTGTACATCTGTTAATACATCTTCCAGCGTAGTAATCCCCAGATCAGGAACTCCTAATGAGCCCGCAGCTACCCCGCCTCCAGAAAGATAAATAGCGTTAAACCCTGCCTGCTGTGCCAGCAATGCATGGTTGGCATTGATAGTACCCACAATCTGCAAGGGCTGTTCTTTCTGCATTGCTTCCCGGAAACGGAATCCCGGTGTATCTATTTTATTTTGATTCTCCATTCTGCCAGTTAAAATATGCTTTCAAATATAGTACACGGTGACGTATTTTATAAATTAACAAAAAAATGGTTCCTTTTCAACCTTTCCGGTCGGTTTCAGGCTCTTTTAGCGTGGGTATTGGTGCTGCTGTATTCAATAATAAATAACCGGATACGAAGCCAGGCTGCATGTCAGTAAGAAACCGGTCAGTACTCCGGGAGCACAAAGAGAGGCCCTGACCTGCTTTTGTTGAAGGAATCCCTTTTTTATGAGATACTATCTTAGCCTGCCGGAAGGATGACCTTTCCTGATGCAGGTCGTAACCACCACGATAGTAATGTTAACAGGAGAAATACCAGCGGGAATAATGCAGCAGCGTACTCTTTTACAACGATATGGGAAACGACCGCTCCGGTAAAAAGAAAGCAGAGCCCGGCATAAGCCCATTCTTTCAGCAGTTGCAGGCGGGGCAGCAACAGGACAATTGCCGCAGGGATCTTGGCGCTTCCCAAAATAAACGCCAGATAGCCGGGATAGCCTAAACGGGCAAGCACTCCCTGTATCATCCCTTTATTCAATACATTAAAATCCCATAGTGCCCCATCAATAAGTTCAAAAGCAAGTAAGGCCGTAATGATCCAGAAAAACACCGGCTTTATTTTTAAGGATTTACCCATTAAACGTGTCTGTTGATGTATTAACTGTAAAAATCGCTCATCAGGCTCCGGCGGCACTTTATAGAATAGGAACGCAGGGCAGCGGCAAAAATTGTTTTCTGCATTTCCTTTTTTTAACAGGCCCGGGGTGTAGCACAGGGCGGCTGCATCAATTTATTTTTTACTGAATGGACTATAAATAAGGGGCATTCACAATGCTCTGAATGCACGAATCAACGTTAATTGATGCTATTCGTGTCCTATTTTAAAAGAAAAGGACTTACCACCCCTTTAGCAGACTGTTTTTCTTTTAACGCAACCGGTTTTATTTAAGGCACCTGGTAAGTGGCAATAATAACCCCGGTAGATGTGGTCACTGTATCTGTCAGCCGGAGCCGGCTTGCCTGTCCGGCACCTTTAAAAAGACCATATCCTTTACCAAGCACCAGCGGATGGATCTGCAATACATATTCGTCTATCAGCTCATATTGCATGAGCGAACGAACAAGTACCCCACTACCAAAAATGATCAATGTTTTATTATGCTCTTTTTTAAGCCGGGCAATCATGTTGACGGCATCGCCTGCCAGCAATGTCGAGTGCTCCCAGGGAAGATGATAGTCAGGGTCATGACAAACGACAAATTTCTGCACATTTGAAAGCGCCTGCGCCATAGGATCGGAGGGGTGCCGCACCTTCCAGGATTCATAAAGGTCCTCATAGGTTATACGCCCCACCAGCAAGGACCAGCCAGCCGTCATGTATTTACCGATAACATTGCGCATTTCGGGATCATCTCCTGTCTTTGCCCAGCCACCATATTCAAAACCATCCCGGGTATCTTCATCCGGGCGACCGGGGGCCTGCATTACACCGTCAAGCGTCAGGGCTTCAATTGCTACTATTTTATTTTTCATATGCTGTATATAATTATAGTAACCCAAAAGGAACTTTAAAGTACTCATTT
>DASVMC010000352.1:0-4591 GCA_036384555.1 Niabella sp.
GATGAATACCTTTCTGAATTTGAAAATGCCGTAAAAGCCGCCGGTGCACCTCACAAACTGTATCCTGTTATAAGTCCGTATCTTTCTTATTTAAGCAGGAATACCAATCCTTCAATAACAGAAAAAGGCCTTACTGATTTAAAAGAAGCCGCTCATCGCCTGAAGCTTGAACAGGTATTTACTGCGCAACTGGTTCCGGTTTATCAGGGAATTGCAGAAAGAAAAAAAGACGATGCAGCCATGGCAACCGGCGATGAAAAAAATAAGCTGCTGAAACAGGCGGAGCTTTTCAACAAGGCAGCAGCTGATTTTAAGAAATAAGCAGCAACCTCATAGTGCAGTAAAAACGCAGGGAGCATCCAGCTCTTTGCGTTTTTTTTATTCCATTATTTACCAGATCCGGCACCTGACATCCGTTTGCACCCAAAAAATATGGTTTTCGGGAAATATAGACAACACTTAGGGAATAACAGGTATTGAATGACGCAGGTGCCGGCTATACCTTAGTGCCTGAATAAATACTATAAAATTCAAACCTCAGATTATGCATTTAAAACAGTCGATCACGTATTGGAGCGGGCTTTTGTGCCTGGGCATATTGTCAATTACAACAGGCTCCTGCCGCCGGGATCATGAAGGCGTAATGGAAAAACACACCATTACTATTGAAAACATACTTGACAGCAAGCCGCTTGTAGAGTCAGGAACTTTTAAAGGAGCGGGCAACCCGCCGGTAATAATGCCCGGTCAGTCCGTTACCATCCGTTTTGCTGCCGGCAAAGGACAGGCCATCAGTTTTGCCGCCATGTATGGCTGGAGCAATGACCTGTTTTTTGCCCCAGAGAACCCCGGTATTCAGCTATATGGTACTGATGGTCAGCCTATGGAAGGCGATGTGTCCGGTGAAATTAGATTATGGGACAATGGCACACGTATCAATCAAAAACCCGGAATGAGCGTAACCCATCCCGGAACCGCCGAAGCAACACCCCAAAACATTATGGAGATCAAAGGAACCGATGCACAGGGGAACACTTACCTGTCCGCATCAAAGCTGATAAAAGCCACACTTGCCTATAACGGCAAATCCATGTTTACGCTTACACTCATGAATATATCCGGGGGAACAGCAAATGAAACTCCAATCAGTCCCGGCGTATGGGCAATATCCTATGCTCCGGGTGGTAACCTGCTGAACCCCACGCCTATTTATGAAAGCGGAAAGCCCAGCGCCCATGGACTTACCAACATTGCTGAAGCAGGTGATAATATGCCCCTGAGCAAGTACCTTACAGATATGACGGGGATTTTTACGCCGTTATCGCCCGTAATCGTAGTAGTATACCAGGGTAATACGAATCCCATTTATCAAACCGGAGAAGCTGACAGGGGTGAAGGTTTGAAAGACCTTGCACAGATGGGGGACCCAACAATGCTGGCGGCAGCCTTAAAAAAGAAACCTGCGGTAAAAGCAGTGTATGTGTTAAAAGAGCCGTCAACAACTGTACTATTGCCCCGTACCGGCAGCACTGCAGGTGGAAAAGTAACACAACAATTAGAATTATCTAATGGTGACCGTATTGCCGTTGCCACCATGTATGGTCTGTCCAACGACTGGTTTTTTGCAACTAAAGATGATCTGAAAGAGAGCGCTTTTGTAAAAGAGAACGGGGACCTCTCCTCTTCTATTGGTTTGTACGATGATGGTACGGCTGTCAACCAGTACCCGGGTGCAGGTCAGGGAGGTGATCAGATCCAGGAAAGCAAGCCCATTATGGCGGTTCCGAATCCGAATGAATTTACAACGCTTCCCGCAATTACAAAAATCATTAAAGTAACCCTTAATTAGTAAAATACTTTTGTAACAGGTTGTTGTTATTAACAGCAACCTGTTTATTTTTGACAGTGCAATGAATCTATGTTTTGAAGATAAAAAAACCAATGGTATTTTCACCATACGCAAGGGAGACAGCCAGCTAAAAGGAGAAGGCATTCTTAGAGGCAGCACCATTAACACGATTATCTTTAACACAAAGCAGCAGCAAACAATAACTATTGACGAGGTACCTTACCAGTTCCTGCCCAACACCATATTGCCGCTTGTGGCAAATCAGCATTTCACTTTTGAACGCCCGCAGGATGTGATAGCCTGGCAGTTTAACAGGGATTTTTATTGCATTGTTGATCATGATGCCGAAGTAGGTTGTGTCGGCTTTTTATTTTATGGCATCCGGCATCCGCTGTTCTTACATTTATCGGATAAAGAGATCAGCCACCTGCTGCTCATCGAAAACCTGTGTACGGAGGATATGGCCGTAAAAGACCGGATGCAGGGCGAAATGCTGCGTACCCTTCTAAAACGGCTCATCATTAACCTGACCCGTATTGCACGCAGGCAAACCGAGAACGCACAACAGCTTACAGATGACCGGCTGGACGTGGTACGTATGTTCAACCTGCTATTGGAAGGACATTATAAAACACAGCATGAGGTACAATTTTATGCGCATGCGCTTAATAAATCCTCGAAAACGCTGAGCAATCTCTTTGCCCTGCTCAGCTTTCCCCCTCCATCAAAGCTGATACAGGAGCGTATCATACTGGAATCAAAAAGATACCTGTATTATACCAATAAACCCGCAAAGGAAATTGCTTATACCCTCGGCTTTGCAAGCCCGGCGCATTTCAGCCGGTTCTTTAAACAAAATACGGGACGTAATATCTCCTCCTTCAGATCGGCCGAACTACCTGGCTGATCTGGCATTAATGCCTATCTGTTATTTTGCTGTGCGAAATGTACTTTCTCATTGTCCTAATCCTTCGCGATCTTCTTATAGCTGGCAATCACTCCCCTGATCAAAGAGGAACTGAAACCACGGTGTTCCATTTCATTCAAACCTACAATCGTACAGCCTTTTGGCGTGGTCACTCGATCAATTTCCTGTTCCGGATGACTACCGTTTTTCAACAGCAATTCTGCAGCGCCCTTTACGGTTTGTGCCGCAATCAGGTTTGCCGTTTTTGCATCGAAGCCTATTTCAATCCCTGCCTGTATATTGGCCCGGATATAACGCATGGCGTAGGCGGTTCCGCAGGCGCCCAGCACGGTAGCTGCATCCATCAGCTTATCGTCTATGGCAACTACCTTTCCTACCGTTGAAAACATGCTGGTAACCAGCTGCACCTGTTCTTCGGATGCATTGTCTGAGCTGATACAGGTCATACTTTGCTCAATTGCTACAGCCGTGTTCGGCATTGCCCTGAAAACCGGCAGGTCTATTTTCGCCATTTCTTTCAGGTCAGACAATGTTACCCCGGTTATTACAGAAACCAACACCTGCTTTTGCGTAAGCACCGGCGCTATGGCTTCCATTACGCCCGCTATCTGGAACGGCTTTACAGCCAGTATAATAATATCACTGGCTGCAACAGCTTTCACATTGTCATTAGAAACGCTTACCCCTTCAGGCAGCTCACCTTTTAAGCTGGATATATTCCTTTTGGTGATGATGATGTCTGAAGGATTTGCAAAATCACTTTTGATCAGCCCCTGTGCAATAGCTGTACCCAGATTGCCACCGCCAATAATGGCTATTTTATTATTCATGATTCAAA
Organism: Niabella sp.; assembly: GCA_036384555.1. Classification (GTDB taxonomy): domain Bacteria; phylum Bacteroidota; class Bacteroidia; order Chitinophagales; family Chitinophagaceae; genus Niabella. Next base: position 3,616 of record DASVMC010000352.1, read on the forward strand.
AGACTTAATAATTATAAAACTGTTTTTTCAAAAATATAACTCCCCGGTAGAAAAATCAATAGAAGAAGCCTCCGCCTGCAACTTTTTCAATGCGGGTATACTGGTTTGCATAAATGCCTGCACATTATCTCCATAATAGGGTACTGCAATATAAGTAACCTGCCCCCCGGAAACGGCACCTGCCGCAACGCCTCCTGCAATTCCGCCAACAAGAGCACCCCAAAAAACCGCATTATTCCTTCTCCGTTTATTTTCCAGATAGGAGGAAATAAAAAAACCGTTTCCTACACGTTCAACAGGTATCAGGTTGTGCTCTTTATATTTATATAGTTCATCTTCTTTACAGATACCCCAGGGAATGATCTCCTGCTCGTTACCGGTGCTGTCTTTAATAAAGAAACGAACCCCTTTCTTCTTATTGAATTGCGTGGAATAATGACGAACGGAAGGATCATTTTGCAGGAATTCATTATATGTCATATAAATTCCGCTCTGATAATGATCTGTAAGTAAAACAGGCACTGTAAACCGTTCGCTTGCCCTTCGCTTTACCTCTTCAATGGTCAATAACTGAGCCTGTTCACCGGCACCGCCGGACGACGCGACCGCTTTATGAATCAGAAGAAACAACAGGTCTCCGATGTTGCGGCCATGAGAAGCAGTCACGTCCATTCCACCATGCATAATAGAAGTATCAATTGATGCAGCAAGCGAATAGTTTTCTGCATCGGCACTCACCCAGGCATCTGCCTGCAACCGGGCGTATGCCCGTTCCTTCATTGCAAAGGTCCGTTCATTAATCCGTAGCTCTTTAATGACAACAAAAAATTTCTTTGCTCCTGAATCGGACGAGTAATGGATGCCGTTATCAAAATAACGTTGTATAAATGAGGTCAAAGGTCCGTCGGGGTAAGCCCGCACCACACTGTTAGCCAGGCCTTTTTGAGCGTATCCCAAATAACTGCTGTCTGGTATC
>DASVMC010000353.1:0-2662 GCA_036384555.1 Niabella sp.
GTGCTGGGATTTGAATACGGATTTGCTTTGGCCACACCTAACGTGCTTACTGTATGGGAAGCACAGTTTGGTGATTTCGCCAACGGCGCCCAAACAATGATCGATCAGTTTATTACCAGTGCAGAGCAAAAATGGAACCGGATGAACGGGCTGGTAATGCTGCTGCCGCACGGTTTTGAAGGGCAGGGGCCTGAGCACAGCAGTGCACGGATCGAGCGCTTTTTACAATCCTGTGCGGAGCTGAATATTGTAGTGACCAATATTACCACTTCTGCCAATTATTTTCATGCGCTGCGCAGGCAGTTAAAATGGCCGTTCCGCAAGCCCATGATCAATTTTGCGCCCAAAGCCAACCTCAGGCATCCGGGCAGCCATTCCTTAAAAGAAGCATTTACAAACGGCCGCTTCCGGGAGGTGATTGATGACGCGTTTGCAGACGATGCGGTTGCTGTAAAAACGGTTTTGTTCTGTTCCGGTAAGATCTATTTTGATCTTGCTGAAAAGCAGGCCAAGGACAATCGGAAGAATGTAGCCATCATCCGCATGGAGCAGTTATATCCACTGCCTAAAAAACAGCTGGATGAATTATATGCCAAGTACAAAAATGCTGTCTGGTATTGGGTTCAGGAAGAGCCGCTGAATATGGGCGCTGCCTCTTTCCTGCAAATGAACCTGAAAGATATCAATTATGGGATTATCGGCCGCAAGCCCAGTGCAGCACCTGCTTCCGGATTTATGAAGGTGCATAAAGCGGAGCAGGAAGAGATTATTAATACAGCTTTTTCAATGTAAACAAAGCGGGCGGAATAGAAATTCCGCCCTTTTTATCTATTCAAAACTAAACATGAGCTGTTTAAAGTAACTTTTGATTCAATGCTTTTACCACGGCTTCAGAAACAGAGTTCACCTGCAGCTTTTCATACACGTTCTTGATATGCGTATTTACGGTATGAATGCTCAGGTTGCAGGCAGAAGCGACCATTTTCCGGGTATACCCTTTTACAAGCAGATTTAATATTTCCTTTTCTCTTACGGTCAGATCTGTTTCGGGGCCTGCTTCAAAAAAGATATTCTTCTGGAAAGCATTCAGCACCTTTTTCGCAATAGAGGCGGTCATGGCCGCATCTCCGTTATAGACGTCTTCAATGGCCTGTAACAATTGGGCCGGCGGGGATTTTTTTAAAATATAACCGGAAGCACCGGCGCATATCGATGCAAATATTTTGTCATCATCCTCAAAAACAGTTTGCATTAAAAGCTGTACATGCGGAAAATTGACTTTTATGATCTTTACCCCTTCAATACCGTTTACATTGGGCATATCAATATCCATTAACACAATATCGGGATCAGCCTTTCTCACATCAGTAATGACATTGCTGCAGTCAAAAAAAGTTCCGGTACACGTCATGCGCGGAGAGGCATTGATGAGCATATTTAAACTTTCCCGCCGGTAAGCGTTATCGTCAAAAACAGCTACTTTTATGGTTGATGCGTCCATATAATAAAATTACAATTTAAAAACGGGTAGCAAATCGCTAATTTGGGGGATATTTTGAAATGTCCGTGTGTATCTCGAAGCATTTAAGGTCAATAAGTAATAATGAGTGGCAAGGGAGCGCCGGATGAACGGCCCGGGATGCTGGTTTCCGGATACTGGATGTCAAGTATCCGGTACCGGGTATCCAGTGTTCCAATAGCACACCTCTTAATAAATGTTAAATGCTGACTCTGAAATCCAAATCTGACTACTGGGAGCTGACCCTTCAAATCTCATTAATACTTTAGAGTTTGGAATTTTTTGCCGTACTTTGCCATACCTTTTTTAAAAAGCAGTTTTTTTTATGGCAATTGATATAAAAGTTCCCACAGTTGGGGAATCGATCAGTGAAGTGACCCTTTTGAAATGGATCAAAAAAACCGGAGAATATGTTGAACGAGACGAGGTGATCGCTGAGCTGGAAAGCGAAAAAGCGACATTTGAAGTAAACGCCGAAAAAGCCGGGGTATTAACAACGAATGCCGGAGAGGGAGATACACTGAACATCGGGGATGTGATTGCCACTATTGATGATACTGCTGCAAAACCAGCCGAAGCTCCGCGCGCAGAACAGGCCCCGGCGGATAAGGTACCGGATGAAGCAAAGAAACCGGCGCCTGATCCTGATAAAGGAAAAGCTGCTGTGCCCGTAAAACAGGAAGCACCTGCTGCAGCTATTAAAGCTACACCGGTGGCCTCTGCAATCATTGCCGATAAAGGTGTGAATCCGAAAAATGTTACTCCATCCGGATTTTCCGGGAAGATCCTGAAAGAAGATGTGCTGTCGGCCCTGGCAAATCCCGGCAGAAAATCATTTGATGGTAATGAATTGTTCAGCCGGAATGAACGGCAGCAAAAAATGACCAATCTGCGCAAGACCATCAGCCGCAGACTGGTAGAATCAAAAAATACAACGGCCATGCTTACCACGTTCAACGAGGTGAACATGAAGCCGATTATGGATATCCGCTCTAAGTATAAAGATAAATTTAAGGAGGCGCATGGTGTTGGACTGGGCTTTATGAGCTTTTTTGCTAAAGCCTGTGCTATTGCACTGGCAGAGTGGCCTTCTGTAAATGCTTATATCGACGGGGACCAGATCATTTTCCATGATTATGCTGA
>DASVMC010000354.1:0-6586 GCA_036384555.1 Niabella sp.
ATTTAAAGCGCTTTTCCGCACAGTCAGTTATTTACCCATCCTATTTCAAAACCTTCTGCTCTGGCGTTATGTCCTCTTACAAAAATACACTTAATTTTTCGTTTCTCTTTAGAAACGTACACAAATATAGCCGAATCAACAGCAACTATTTATAGTAGAAACCCGGTAATTTCAGCAGGACTATTTACTATAAAATGAACATCGATAAACACGTTCCGCAGCCATTGTATACCCATTACTTTTTCAACCAATTTAACTATTGAACTGCTTTAACCCCGGTTATCTTCATATATGTATGCCGGGGAGCAGGTTACTGCAGACCGCACTATCTACAAAGCTGGAAGCTTGCCGAAGAACTTCTCTAAACTGGCTTGTAATTTAGGAATTGACACATAAATATCTTGGCACAGTGCTTTAAATAAATCACCGGTAATCTCTTCATGTGTGTCATCCTGGTAAGCAGAATAGCGCATACCATTTATTTCGGCCAGGTATAAAAAATAGTCAGGCGACCAGCTTCTTGAAAAAAGTTCATATAAATGAGTGCCGGGCTTGCACCATATAACATTAGCAAATGACGCACCGTGCGGACCAATTATAAAAGAAGCATTCCTGTATATATCGATCTGCTCTTTAACGGATCTTGCCTTATCCTCAATTATTATAAAATCAAATTTTTTCAGCAATTCAATCAGCTCTTCCTCATTCACAATTTCTCTCCGGCCTTTCCGGCTGATATAGATCCGATTGCCGGACGAAGGCGTTATATCTGAAATATTTAACCGGCTCTCAATATTTCTTTTTAGAGAACGGATCTCATTTGCATTCGGCTTCCAGGTACCACAATTTCCAAAAACCACTTTTTCAGCAGAAAGCTTATAAGTGCGGCTGTCAATAAAATTGTCCGGGTTGAATCCTAATAATTCAAGATATTCTTTTTCATACTGACCTCCAAACGAGTGATAGGTAACGATCATTTGCCCGATTGCCGCACCCTGGAGCGCATCTTTAATTCTGCTTAATTTTGCTGCAACCATCAGTACAAAATCATAATATCCCGTAAGCACTGATGGGCTGTGCATATCCTGGTGATGGCTTAATAATGGGATAACTGTACCGACGAATTTGGCAGGGCGTTTATCGCTTTTCCAAAATTCATGTTCAAAACCCCGGTGATCCCAATCTGTGCAGAGTACTTTATTATCTATCACAATAGAACCATGTTTTGAAATAAAGCCGTTTTTAAGTGCGTGCTCCCATACGTATACCTCTTCTGAGGTAAATGTATTTGCCTTATAGATCAGCTTCTGAGAATTATTTTCATCTGGAATATCCGGCAGATCAATTGCTGATTCAGGAGTTACTTTTATACAATACGGCTCAAGCGCCTCTTTTGTTTCTTCAACAGTTAATAAAGAAAACCCTTTAAGGCGCCAATAGGTATGGCTGGCAGATGTTTTTCCTAAAACTTTCCTCGCTATCTTTTTAAGTACACTCATGCCTGTAAACAGAAGATTGGTTTAATTGATCGAGATAAATGCTTCCTCCTAATAAGTTTCACAAAATAAAAGAATACTATAAACAACCGGCATAACTAATTTCAGGTAGAAAAACCCCTTCGCTGCTAATATAAATATAATATATAATATTTTATGAAAAAATTTAATCCGGCTGATGTTCTTAACATTCCGTTAATTAATGCCAAACCGGTAATCAAATGGCAAAAGGACGTACAGGGTCATGATAAGATTGCTGCAGCGCTTGCAGAGACTCATCTGCGCATCCGGTTTGCGCAGCAATCGGCGTATTTAGGGGACATGCAAGAGTACATAGTAAGATAGCCCAGGTGCGGTAAGAGGAATTACTTACGAACTCTCGTTACTGAAAACCTATCCCGGTCCCTGGAAGAGCAATGTGCTAAGTAGTCTTTTTGTAACCGGATGACAGAGCCGTTGTCTACTCTCAGCGCTACCGGGCCTGATAAAACCGTGTATCTCAGGCATATTCATTTTGCAACATCTGTTTCAACTGACTGATACAGCTGTTCAGACAGGTTACGCTCTCATGAAAAAGAGCAACATCCTGCTTATCCAATATTTTTTTTACTGCTTTATCTTCAAGATCGCTGAAAAAAGGAGCCGTAGCCGGTGCCCCTACTATAGGTACCAGCGATTTAAGTTTATGCGCATATATCTTAATTTCCTGAAAATTTGCAGCGGTGACTGCAGCGGTCAAACATTCGATCTGCTCAGGAATTTCTGCGAGTAATAATTCGATCATTTCCTTTTCAAATTCCTTATTCCCGCTCGATATTTCCTTAAGATAGCTAAGATCCACGGAGTTACTGAGAACAGAGGCAGTCTCTTCAGCCGCGGGAGCTGCCGTATGTTCCTGTAGCCCGTCCTCTGCATTAACAGCAGTGGACTTTGACCCCGATCGCATAATGTTGTATATTTTTTCAAAAAGCTGGTTAACATTTACCGGTTTTGTGAGATAATCGTTCATACCGGCCTGCAAACATTTTTCACGTTCCCCGGCCATTGCATGAGCGGTGAGGGCGATAATCGGGGTATGCATTTTTAACTCGTTTCTTATAATCCTCGACGTTTCATAACCGTTCATTTCAGGCATTTCAATATCCATCAGGATGATATCATAGTCGGCAGAAAGTAACCGTTCCAGGGCGCTTTTCCCATTCTCAGCCATATCAATTGTAAGGTCATATTCCTTAAAAATACCCTGCATCAGTTTACGGTTGAACAAATTATCTTCAACCAGCAATACCTTTACAGAGTGCATAAAATGCTCATCTATTGGCAGGCGTTCTGTTGTTTTATCAAGCGCTTCTTCCATTTCATTAAAGAACTTGAACGGGATCACAAATGTGAACGTGGTTCCTTCACCCAGCTGGCTGGTTACATTTATTGTCCCTTTCTGAGATTCGATAATATGCTTGGCGATGCTCAGCCCCAGTCCCGTTCCCCCATAATGCCTTGAAGTTTCCGAATCAGCCTGTTCAAACCTGTTAAAAACAGAATTGATCTTATCTTCAGCGATACCTATACCGGTATCCTTAACCGTAAATTCAATATAGCTTTTATCCAGTTCTGCCTTTAGAAACTTGACCAGGATGCTCACGCTTCCACGGTTGGTGAATTTTATCGCATTCCCCACAATATTGGTGATGACCTGGTTCAGCCTTACGGAATCGCCTGTTACCACTTTAGGAATAGACGGATCGCAAAGGTAGCTTAGCGAGATGCCTTTGCTGACGGCTTTTGGCATTAAAAGATCACAGATAGATACCACAATATCATTGATAGAGATAGGCTGTTCCTCAAAAACCAGCATATCGGCTTCCAGCTTTGAAAAATCCAGGATATCATTTAAAAGCCGGAGCAGGTTGTCACTTGATGACTGGATGGTTCTTACATATTCATTTTGCTGCGGCCCCAGATCTTTCCTGGCCAGTAATTCAGTAAAGCCCAAAATCGCATTCATAGGCGTCCTTATTTCATGGCTCATATTCGTAAGGAACGATTCTTTTAGTCTGAGCGATTGCTCAACCAGCTTCTTTGCCGCTATAAGCTCATTTTCTACGTTCTTGATACTGGTTATATCATCAAATACGGAAATAGCATATTCTATCTGGTTATTATCATTGTACAATGGTGTTGCACTCACCCTTAACGGCAATTCATTATTGTCGCCTTTTATAATAAGACGGTTAACTCCGATCTGATGCTCCCCCGTCAATGCTTTTGATATGAGCAGTGTTTCCATAAGCTCTTTACCTAAAAGGTTATGCTCCGTTGCTTCCGTATCCCCTTCTTCAGACAAATAACCATCCGCCGCCAATTTACTGTCCAGCAGTTCGATGGCTTTATGATTAGCATGGTATTCCTTATTAAAAGCGTTCACAATAAAGATCCCGATCGGAAGCATATCCAGAATATTCTCTAACCGCAGCTGCGATTGCATCAGCAGCTTTTCAGTGGAAGTAAGACGTTTGTACGTTTTTAGAATATAGAATAATAACAGCAGCAGAATGGTAACCGATACAAGAATGCTGAGTGTGATGATAAAAACGACCTTATCAAAATTGGCATTCCTTTTTTCCAGCGCCAGGTCAATATTCTGTTTAGCCCTTTCATTACTAATGAAGCTCAACAGCTTTTTTTTGATATTGGCACCCAGGTAACGTTCGCTTTTGCCTGCTATCAGTATCCGTGCTTTTGCCGTATCGGCGTGAGCTGCAATAATATTCTTGGCAAGATTTATTTCCTGCTCCACCAGAGAGCTGATTGCCGTAAATTGTTCCATCTGATCTTGCGATAAAGCCAGCGGCTTTATCTGCAGCAGGTTAAGCCGCACCATTCGCTCTGCCACATTAAAAGAGGAAAGATAACTGGAATCGGAAGTGACCAGGTACCCCCGGAGATTACCCTGCAGCTCCTGAACTTCAAAAAGGATCTGTTCCGCCTTGCCAATCAACGCTCCCTTTTCTATAGTGCTCTTCATAGATTGCTTATAACGGAACGTATATGTATTCGCATAAATACCCAGCCCCACAAGTATAATCATACTTAAACCCAGGAAAATGATAATCGTATTTCTTTCGGATACTTTTTTAAAGAAAGGGCTTGTCATAATAATTGAAGGTATTACATTAAATTAATAAACCCTGCTAGACAGGCAAAAAATATAACTAATATAACTAATACATTCAATTGTTAATGCAACAGTTTATATAAGCAAAACAATCCCGGAACTTTAACAGTTAACTCCGGATAAAAGATAGCGCAAACCGAATAATGATTTATTTTTCTTCCGGTGATAACCGGCAAACAAACAACTCGGGATTATTTCTTTCGGCCTCCTCAATGGTGGCATAGTTGGAAAGAACATCAGCTTTACCGGGGCGCACACAAACATCATGTTCAAAATGAACGGAAGGCTTTCCGTCTTTTGTACGAACAGTCCACCCGTCACTTTCGGTGAATACGTCTTTTGTGCCCAGGTTAATCATCGGCTCAATGGCCAGCACCAGGCCGCCAGGCAATTTCATTCCGTTGCCTCTTCGCCCATAATTAGGTACCTGCGGGTCCTCATGCATTTTCTGTCCTAAACCATGTCCGACAAGCTCCCGGACAACACCATAACCATGTTTTTTTTCAGTAAAATCCTGGATAGCAGCGCCAATATCACCTATCCTGTTCGCGGTAGTTGCCTTTTCAATCCCTCTATATAAAGATTCCTTCGTTACTGCCACCAGTTGCTCTGCTTCTGGGGCAGGCGTCCCAATTACAAATGTATACGCATGATCTCCGTGCCATTTATCCAAAATAACACCCACGTCAATGGAAACAATATCTCCGTTCTTTAATTCCGTTTTATTGGGGAAACCATGTACCACCACATCATTTACAGAAATACAGGAATTAAAAGGATATCCGTTGTAATTCAGGAAAGACGGAACAGCCTTATGATCCCTTATAAACTCACCTATGATCTTATCCAAACTTAAAGTAGTAATGCCCGGTTTCAGCAATTTTGCGATCTCAGTCAATGTTCTGCTCACCAGCAATGCGCTCTTACGCATCAGCGCTACCTGGTCATCCGTTTTTACTTTTACCATACTATTCATTAAAAAGTCCCGCAATGTAAGTTGCGGGACTGTAAAGTTATTAAATTTCTCAGAACTAATTAAATCTGAATAGCTGATGAGCTCTGACGTCCCTGAATACGGCCACTTTTCATCAATCCGTCGTACTGGCGCATCATCAACTGTGTTTCTACCTGCTGTAATGTATCTAAAATTACACCAACCATGATCAACAGGGAAGTTCCGCCAAAGAACATGGCAAACCCCTGCGTCATTCCGAATACTTTTTGGATGATACCGGGTAAAATACCCACCAGGGCCAATAAAACCGCGCCGGGAAAGGTGATCCGGTCCATAATGGTTCCAATATAATCAGTAGTAGGCTGACCCGGTTTTACGCCCGGAATAAACCCGTTATTCTGCTTCAGGTTATCAGAAATCTGTTTGGGGTTAAATATCAACGCTGTATAAAGAAAAGTAAAACCGATAACCACCGTTGCATAAATAAGCATGTACCAGCCATTGGTATGGTCTGTGAACATTCTGCCCAAATCAGCATTTTTACTGCCCATTGTGAACAGGGTAGGAACAAACATGATCGCCTGGGCAAAGATAATGGGCATTACACCCGCGGCGTTCACCTTTAGGGGTAAGAACTGGCGGGCACCACCAAACTGGCGGTTACCAACAATTTGCTTGGCATAGTTTACCGGTACTTTCCGTACACCCTGCACCAGAATAATACAGCCCAAATTAATAGCTATGTATAAAGCAATTTCAATAATAAAGATCAGGATATCCCCTGTACGGGTAGAACGGAATGCCAGTTCCTGGGTAAGCGCCTGCGGAAGACGTGCCAGGATGCCCACCATAATAATAAGCGAGGTACCGTTGCCCAATCCCTTATCTGTTATTTTTTCACCCAGCCACATTACGAACAAAGTGCCTGAAGTTAGTACCACTACCGTAGTAAGTGTAAAA
>DASVMC010000355.1:0-2220 GCA_036384555.1 Niabella sp.
GCTATACCAATTTTACAGCAGTTAATGGAACGGCAGAAGCAACCACGCTGGCTGATTCAAGTGTTAATGCCATTATTGCGGGACAAGCCTTTCATTGGTTCAACCGGGAGAGATCAAGGACCGAATTTGAGCGCATCCTCAAACCCGAAGGCTGGGTAGCCCTGCTCTGGAACGAACGGCTCATACAATCTCCTTTTGAAAAAGACTATGAGCAGCTGATCATTAAGCACGGCAATCAATATAAAAAGGTAGATCATCGGAATATCGACCGGACAGCTATTGAACATTTTTTTACACCGCATAAAGTAACCATCAAGGAATTTCCCAATCAGCAGGTATTTGATTATGCCGGCCTGGAGGGCCGCCTGCTCTCTTCGTCCTATATGCCTGCAAAACACGAAGCGGGGTATGAAAATATGGTTACGGACCTAAAAGCATTATTTGACCGGTTCCAGGCCAATAACCATATTACCATTCATTATACTACCCGGCTTTACGTGGCCCGGTTGTAATTATACCATCCTTCCCATAAACGGATCCGTAACACTGTCGGTTCCCTTTTCCAGGTGACCTGCATAGCGTTTTCCAAAAACGTTGCTGCCTTTTATTCTTACAGAGAAATCATACCAACCCGAGCTTTTATCCAGGTTGAGCACTACGTTCTGTTTTCCGTTGATCTGTTTCCGGAGTGTGGTATTTTTATATGCATTATCCACCACTTCAATATCTATCGGCGCGCTGCTGTTCATTTTTAATAACAGGTTCCCGGTTGGTTTCCCGTTACTGTCCGTTTCATACCCGCAAAACAGTTCAAGATCCGGATCATTGGCATTCCCTTTAAATTCACGGTAGAAGCCATTCGGCCCATGAATTCTTAAATGATAGTTATTATTGTCAAACGACCGTACCGGCCATTCGTAAGACAAAGTATCACCAGCTTTCACGGCAAAAGACCAGTTACGGCATTGCTCTGTTTGCTTCCCGTCCGTATAATTTACAGGCGCATACACGGTAAAAGGTGAGCCCTGTGCGCTTTTTCCAAAGAACCGGTCACCCGCTTTTAATGCAATTTCAAAATGATCCTTATTTTTTGATAGCTGACCATCGGCATACAGTTCATAAGGAAGCGACAAGGAAGGCCGTGTTCCCTTTTCCTGCTGTGGCATAAAATCAGGCGCCACGGCACCGGTGATCACTTTTTGTATATCTGCTGCTGAAAGGCGGTTGAAATTGCCCGGCTCCTGTTTAAACTGCGCGTTGAAAATCGTTTCCACAAAAGCATCTCTTTTCAGGAACGGAACCCGCTCTACCGGTTTACCATCAAAGGGGCTGAACGCCGCTGTAAGATCACCACAGATGGTACGACGCCATGCACTGATATTATCAAAGTGAATATTCTTTTTGTATTTGCGGTTGACAAATGTTTCTAAAAACTGCAGCGTGGAAGTATGATCAAAAAGCTGTGAGCACACTTTTCCGCCACGGCTCCAGGGAGAAGCGATGATCATGGGCACCCTGAAACCCAGTCCCACAGGAGCTTCCCGGGCCTGTTTTTTAGGAATTCCCTGTTTCAATTCATATTCCAGCCGAACATGTTCTATTTCCGTATCAATACCTGCGCTGCATTTACCGGTTCCGGGTTTATTATTATCACAAATGGAAAATGGCGGTATGTGATCATAATAGCCGTCGTTTTCATCATATGTAACAATAAAAATGGTCTTTTTCCAAACCTCGGGGTTCTTTGTAAGGATATCCAGTATTTCAGACACATACCAGGCGCCATACCAGGGCGCGCTTGGGTGGTCAGAAAAATTTTGCGGACCGGCAAACCAGGATACGGCAGGCAATTTTCCTTCATCAACGTCTTTGCGGAACTGGTAAAAAACATCTCCCGCAGGTACCGTTGCCACCCGTTCGGTTGCTCCATCTGTATATTTCAGCTGTGCAACGCTTCTGTAATCCTTATCCGCCTTGTTGTTAACAAAGGCATTATAAAACAATTGCTTTTGCTCATCTGTCAGTTTATTAAAATTGGCCGCGCTCCATTGTTTCAGTTCCGCAGTGGCATTATCCAATGCCTGCTGCTTTTTACGTAAAGCCGTTTTGATCCTTTCAGCGGATTCATCACTGGAAGGACTTTCTTCCTGTAATTTATTGATTTCCCCCGGCAGCGTATCCAGCTGTTTTTTTAAATTTTCAACATAAAACGGTGTAAAT
>DASVMC010000356.1:0-4765 GCA_036384555.1 Niabella sp.
AAATGACGCCACCAGTCTTAGCCAGAATTCCATTTATAAGATCATCCGGGATTCCCGGGGCGACATGTGGCTGGGCACCTGGGCGGACGGGCTCAATTATTATAATAAAGATATTGCGGCATTTAAAGATATTTCCTTTGGCACTACCAATAACAAACTGAACTATAAAGTGGTCAGCGGCATTACCGAGGATGCCAGGGGCAACCTATGGATCGGCACGGAAGGCGGCGGACTCAATTACTATAACCGGGCTACACAAACATTTACCTATTTCAAAAACGAACCAGGTATTAAAAGCAGCCTAAGCGCCAATAACGTAAACGCGGTAATTACCGATAAAAAAGGAAATCTATGGATAGGCATGCACGACGGTGGTGTTAATTTTTTAAACCCCTCCCGCAAACCCTTTGTATTTGAACAAATTGACTTTGCAACTCCCGGCAGCATTCCGCTTAAAGGATATAAAGTACTGACCCTTTTTGAAGATAAAAACGGAAACATCTGGATCGGGACTTTAACGGGAGGACTTTGTTTTTACGACGTCCAAAAACGGGCACTCACAAAAATTGACAATGCGATCAGGACAGTCATGAGCATTGCCCAAACGGCCGATCCGGAGCTGTTGGCAATCGGCGGTGACAATGGGCTTGAAACCATCAATATACGAACCAAAATAAAAAGCAAAATCATTCTTGAACAGCCCGTGAAGAAAAATACCCCTTTATATGTAAACTGTGTTTTTATCGATCATTTCAATAAATATTGGGTGGGTACTGAGGGCAGTGGTGTTTATATGTATGATCCCGAAACAAACAAGACAACCGCATATGGAACGCGGCAGGGGTTGCCCAACGATATTGTTTATGGAATTGTAGCGGACGAGGCGGGAAATATCTGGATCAGCACCAACAATGGCATCAGCCGGCTGGAAGTGGCATCGGGCAGCATCAAAAATTACAATCAGGAAGACGGACTTGAGGGCAACGAGTTTAACTACGGGTCTTCTTTTAAAACCCGAAGTGGTGAATTGTTTTTTGGCGGCACTAACGGCCTGACTTATTTTAATCCGGAAGACATTAAAAAAAACAATTTTGTTCCCAATATTGATATTACCAATATAGAGGTAAACAATCTGCCTTATCAAAGGCTGAACAATGCTATCTCCCAAATAGAACTGAAGTACGATCAAAATAACTTCAGCATCGATTTCACGGCTTTAAGTTATATGTATCCCGAAAAAAATGAGTTTGCGTATAAACTGGAGGGCATTAATAAAGACTGGGTATACGTAAAAACAGAAAGGAAAGCCACTTACACCAATATTCCCCCGGGAAACTATGTATTCAGGGTAAAAGGCGCCAACAGCGATGGCGTATGGAATGAAAGAGGCGATACTCTGAAAATAAAGATCTTACCGGCAGCCTGGAATACCTGGTGGGCCTATCTGATTTATGCAGCCCTGTTAATCGGTGTGCTCCTGTACATCCGCAAACTGATCGCCCTGCGGATCAAAGAGCGCAGGGAAAAGGAACGGATCGAGCAACTCAATCAAATGAAATTAAGCCTGTTCACCGATATCTCTCATGATTTCCGCACACCGCTTACTTTAATTATTGGTCCGCTAAGGGAAATGCTGGATAGTGATGCAGGTGATGCCTATGTAAAGCGGCAGCATACCACCATGTACCGGAATGCCGGCATGCTGCTTCAGTTAATTAACGAGGTGCTGGATTTCTCAAAAATAGAATCGACTTCGCTCACGCTCAATGCATCCGAAAACAACCTGGTTGCCTTTATTGAAGACGTCAAAGCGTCTTTTGATGAGCTGGCTAAAAAAAGGAATATTGATTTTCGGCTGATAACCGCAGAAAAAGAAATCCGGGTATGGTTTGATCCGGTCAAGTTAAAAAAAGTATTTTTTAACCTGCTGGCCAATGCCTTTAAATTCACCGATGATGGTAGTAAGATCAGTATCAGGGTTCGGGCGGCAGCGATCAGTCCGGATGGCCCTGCGGGCGATGTTGCAGAAATTGCAATTACGAACTTTGGTACTGTTTTATCGGCGGAGCAGATCAGCCGCATATTTGATCCCTTTTACCAGCTGGAGCATAAAAACAGGGACCAGGGATCCGGTATCGGTTTGGCCTTAGTAAAAAAGCTGATCGATCTGCATAAAGGTTCCATCTCCGTTCAAAGCTCAGAGGCAGCAGGAACCCGCTTTTCTGTTTTCCTGAAAAAAGGAACACGGCACCTCTCGAAAGCAGAGCGTGTGTATCTTTCGGAGCAAATTGATACTGCATCTTTTTTTGTTCCACCGCCTGTTTTGGAAGCGCCGCCCCAAATTGAGGAGCACAGTCCGGAAGAGGGCGCTGCACTACCAGGTCTATTAATTGTAGAAGACAACCCCGAACTGCAGCAATTCATCCGGCAGCTTTTTGCCGCAACACATACCCTTTTTAGTGCAGGCAATGGAAAAGAAGCCCTGGAAATAGCGCAGCAAAACGCCGTGGATCTGATTATAAGTGATGTGCAGATGCCGGTAATGGATGGATTTGAGTTGTGCAATGCCATTAAAACGAATCTGGTAACCAGTCATATTTTTGTTATCCTGCTTACTGCCAAAACTTCCCCAACACACCAGGAAAAAGGGTATTCAATTGGCGCAGATGCCTATGTGACAAAACCGTTCAGCCCGGTGATTTTAAAAGTTCAGGTCCACAACTTATTAAAAACCAGGGCAAACCTGATCCTGAAGTTTAAAAAGGATCTTATTTTAGAACCGAAGAACTTCACTTCTACGACTCCGGATGAGCTTTTCTTAAAGAAAGCCATAATGCTGGTAGAAGAAAATTTAGACAACCCGGACTTTAACGCCAATGTATTCATTGCCCGGATGTATATGAGCCGTACCGTTCTATACACAAAATTAAGAGCTCTGACGGGCCAGAACATCTCCAGCTTTATCCGAACCATCCGGTTAAAAAAAGCCGCCCAGCTGATGTTGCAGTCCAATATGACGATTGCCCAAATTGCCTACGAGGTGGGATTTAATGATTTGAAATATTTCAGAGAAAGCTTTAAGGAATTTTTTAATGCCACTCCTACCGAATACAAAAAGCAACACGCAAGGGAGAGCGGGGAATAAAGCTGTTAGCGCAGATTTGGGCCATTCATCCGTCCCCTGCAAAAAAAACAGTAAAACATCCCGTAAATGCTTCTTTTGGCGATGATCTTAGATCATTTTTTACTAAAAGTTAATGATTCTAAAAATCATCTTTCAACCAATTGTTTTACCTCGTAATAGTCGTGATCCCGGACGGGCAATCGGTACAATGCCAGCAAAGCCAGTGAGGCCAGCAGATATTGTTTGCCTGGGAAGATAAACATCAACAATTTGCTCATAGCCCACCCAAAACGTGATAATGGCCATAAAAACGCACGGGGATTGCTGAGCATACGGCATATTTTTCTGCGGTTTAAACTCGATAGCTTTTTGCCAATAAAATGCAGGTTGGGGTCAGTGGGATGGTCGATAGCGTTCAGATAAGCTGCAGGATACCGGGAAAGCGTTTTTTGGAAATAGGAAAGATCGGACTCTTCGATTTTTGGGTAAAGCCGGATTTAAACGAAAAGAAGATCTTCCGGCAGTAATCTCCAAAAATGATTTTCGGAAACATGATACTCTGTATCGTTCAGACTAATCATACACTCTTTGCGAATGGCTCTATCGAGGAAGGCGGAGGCGTTATCCCAAATACTTCTAATGCCATTGGGGGGCCATGTACATCAATCTCAGTAACGTAGCAGGTGTTGAGACGAATTTTATGGACTGAGGGATTTTCATTTTCAAGGCTAATTGAATAGCTTAAAAATACTACAATAACCATTTAAAACAGGGGAAAGCTGTGTATATTTAATAGTTATCTCAAAAGAACATTCCGTAAAAATGACACTCGACCTATTTAGCGAAATAGAAAACGAACAAGGGAATAATCGAAAAGAAAAAATTGGGCGAACTGATATTCAGTATATCAAATCGGCAAGTATTCTTACAGAAGCAAAAGGCTTTATGGAGGCATATAATTATACGCTTAATCCATATTCTGGTTGTTCATTTGGATGTAATTATTGCTATGCCGCGTTTTTTGCCCGTTCATCCGACGAGAGAGAAAAATGGGGGAAATGGTTGAAAGTAAAAGAGAACGCGTTGCAACTGCTAATAAAATGGAGAAAAAAGCCACTCATTGACAAAACAATCTATATAAGTAGTGTAACAGATCCGTATCAGCCAATCGAAAAGGAACTCGAATTGACAAGAGGCATCTTGAAAGAACTGCTAAATTATCATAAACCAAGAATAGTAATTCAAACAAGAAGTCCTCTTGCTACAAGAGACATTGACTTATTCAAACAATTTCAGGTAATTCAAGTAAATATGACAGTGACTACGGACAGCGAAGATGTAAGAAAAGCATTTGAACCCTTCTGTCCTTCAAATAAATCTCGGTTAGCAGCGATAAAAGAAATAACAGAAGCAGGTATTCAGACCTGTATAACAATGACTCCATTATTGCCTATTGTAAGCACTAAAAAATTCGTTGCGGATCTTCTACATACTGGAGTTAAAAAATTTATTGTCCAGCCTTTTCATTCGGAAAAAGGAAAATTCGTCGCAAGCACGAGAGAAATTGCTTTGGAACAAATGAAAAAAATGAACTGGAATGATACTAAGTATTTAGAAGTAGTTGAAATATTAAGAAAAGAG
>DASVMC010000357.1:0-4043 GCA_036384555.1 Niabella sp.
GGGCCTTCCAGCTGGAGCGTGGCGGTACCTGGGATAAAGGAAAGGGTTGTGATACCTTTTCACCGGCGGGCCCGTTTCTGGCCACCAAAGATGAAATTGAAGATGTTGATCAGTTAAGGTTGTGGTTAAAGCTGAACGGGAAAATCATGCAGGATGGAACCACTGCCAACCTGATCTTTAAACTGCCGCATATTGTTTCCTACGTCAGCCAGTTTATGACGCTGCTTCCGGGTGATGTGATCTCTACGGGCACCCCCGCAGGTGTGGGATTAGGAATGAACCCTCAGGTCTATTTAAAGCCAGGAGATGTAGTGGAACTGGGTATTGACGGGTTAGGAAGCTCCTGCCAGCAGGTAGTTGCGTTTGAGAAAAAATAATTAATTATATACTTAAATACCTGGGAGGCGCTGCTTCAGCGCCTCCCAGGTATTTTATTTATCCCATAGACTCCAGCACCTCCGGTGTTACACCGGTAAAGCTAAAGCCTCCGTCGTGAAACAGGTTTTGCATGGTCACATACCGGGTAAGATCGCTGAACATTACCGAAATATACTGCGCGCAATCTTCAGCAGGCGCATTGCCCAGCGGACTCATTTTTTCCGCGTAGGTCATAAAATTTTCAAAGCCTTTTACGCCGCTGCCTGCGGTTGTTTTTGTTGGCGACTGGGAAATTGTATTGATACGTACTTTCTTTTTTACACCATAATAATAACCAAACATACGGGTAATACTTTCCAGTAATGATTTTGCATCCGCCATTTCACTATAGTCCGGAAATACCCGTTGTGCAGCAATGTAGGTTAATGCAATAACACTGGCATGTTCGTTCAATGCATCCAGGTCCCAGGCGGTCTTTAAGATGCGGTGGAGACTCATGGAAGAAATATCGAACGTTTTATGATTCCAGTCATAGTTGAGGTCTGTATACTCTTTTCCTTTGCGAACATTAAGCCCCATACCCACAGAGTGTAAAACAAAATCAATTTTACCGCCAAAATGTTCGATTGACTTTTCAAATAAGGCCTTCAGGTCATCCATGCTGGTTACATCTGCACCGATCACAGGTGCATTGCCACATGCTGCTGCCAGTTTATTAATTTCGCCCATGCGTAATGCAACGGGCGCATTCGTTAAAACAATCTGGGCTCCTTCTTCATAACATTGCCGGGCCGTTTTCCATGCAATGGATTTTTCGTCCAGCGCACCAAAGATGATTCCTTTTTTTCCTTTTAAAAGATTATATGCCATACAGTTGAATTATATGCGGTAAAAATAAGAAGATAATTGTTTATTCGCCTAAAATGTTAAAGAATCAGGATCCTTACTGTTCCTGTTTAGAAGGCTTTACGGATTGGTTCAGGTAGTGGTGAACCCCTTCCATAACTCCTGTTGCCTGGCTGGCCCCGGCAAAATAAACGTGACGGCTTTTTCGCAACGTTTCCAGTTCCGGGCTGTAATTGGCTACTACAATGCCTTTTGTGCTTCCGCGCAGCATATCAATATCGTTGCCCCCGTTACCGGCTGTTATAAAATGATCCAGCGGCAGCTGCCATTTATAGCTCAGGTACCGCACTGCGTTCCCTTTTCCTGCGCGTATGGGAAGGATATCAAGGAACCGGTTGTCCGTAAGCAGGATACGGGCCCTTAGCTTACGGTCATCCAGGAATTTATACAGGTCGGCCAGGCGCCCTTCATCAAACGTATCATTGACATAATAGCTCAGTTTATAATCCCATTGCGCATCGGCTTCCTGCATTTGTATACCGGGATAGTTCTCCAGTGCACGCATGAGCTCGCTGCGTTTCCATTGATAATTGATGTGCCGTTCCCAGCCGGGATCGGGGATGCAGTTTTTGGTATAATAGATCTCAGTGCCTGCAGAGCAGATCAGGATATCCGGTTCGGGGAAATCAAATTTACTAAGCGCTGCTACAGTAAGCGTTTTATTCCGGCCCGAAGCAATTCCAAAGACTACGCTGTTCTTACTTTCAGTGATCCATTTTTTTATTGCACTCAGGCCGGTGTCGTCATCACCTTCTATCAGCGTACCATCCAGGTCTGAAATAAAAAACAGATCCGCCTTCATCAGTTTTTTACCAAACGAAAGCTCCAGGCTGTCAGTGGGTGTGTTATCATTTCTTTGATGATAAATGGTATCAATACATTTAATATAGGTATTTGCGTGCGATTCCCAGGAATAGCTTTCCTGTGCGGCCTTTATGCCATTGGCAGAATACTTCTCCCACAACGCTGTATCGGCAATGATCTTTTTCAATGCATCAGCGATTGCTTTGGTATCCTGTACATCTACCAGCATCCCGTTATGCGCCTTGCCAATAATCTCTTTAGGGCCGCCGGTGGGCGAGGCTATAATTGGCAAACCGCAGGCTGCAGCTTCAACAATGGTCAGCCCAAAATTTTCGCCGGGCGTGGCGTTGACAAACACCCCTTTTTTCTGAGCGGCCAGCCGGTAAATTTCAGGTACCTCCAGGGAGGGATCATTTTTCTTGGGTAACGCCAGTTTGCCGTACAGGTCATATTTATCCATCAGCAGCAAAAGACCTGTAAGGATCTCCTGCTCATCCTGCGGCATCTGTGTAATGTCTTTCCGTACCCCTGCAAATATGGCAAGATTGGCCATGCTTTGCAGCTCTTTATCCTGACCATAACAGTCAATAATGGTTTCGAAGTTTTTGCGTTTATCTGCACGGCCAATGGAAAGGATCAATGGCTTGGACGGGGCAAAAAGAAAACGCTCAATTTCAGAGTTGACACGGTACATTGCCTGTTCCTGTTCCAGCGGAACGGTAAAGGAAGGCATTGTCATCCGGTAAAAAGGATAGAAAATATCCGTATTAATGCCGGGAGGAATAATCTTAAATGTTGCCTGGTCTTTGTTGGAATACGGTTTATACTGTGATTCGATTTCGTGCGCTGTGCTCACAATGACCAGGCTGGCCCTGCTCAGCGTTTTTTCTTCTTCCCGGATACGGCGGTCAATGTTGAATTTCTGGTTGATGGCCGTTTCGGTCATGCCCTCATTGAGTAAAATGTTTTTTTTATTTCTTCCCAGCGAATGGCTGGTAGCAATAAAGGGGATCTCAAAGATCTTGCTGATCTCACCGGCAATATAATTACCATCTGCATAATGGCCGTGCACGATATCCGGATAATCGTCCTGTTTTTCAATAAAGCGGATGACCTTGTCAACAAATTCATCCAGATTATCCCAAAGACTTTCTTTGGGCTTATAAGATTGCCCACCGCTGCTGATCCGGATGATGCGCGCCTTTGGGGAAACAATTTCAATTTCCTGATTATAGGTTTGTGACACCCGCTTGTCGGCAATACGCCTGGTAAAAAGATCTACCTTCCGTACCTGGGGATGTTGTGAAAGCGCTTCTAATAATTCCAAAATATATTTAACTTGCCCCCCGGTATCTTTATCCCTGCCGATTTCAGGCTGGTGATAGCGGATTAAACCGTGTGGGCTGAATAATTGTATATAATAGTCCTGCATATTTGAAAGGGTTTAAGGGTGGTGTCTTGTTAAAAACACCGGGTATTGAAGATGCGGCAAACCTACATGAAATTTTTTATTCATAAAGTACACAAAGGATGAATGGAAAATTTCATGAGTTCCTCTTGACTGGAAAAGAATAAATATTCAAGAGAAATGTAATATGCGATCTGCAGACAGACCGGCATTCTTCAATCAGAGACGTAGAAGAACAGCGCGTTAAATATAAATAAATTTTTTAGAATGGAACGGTTACCTGATAATCTGTATTCCGGCTCGGGCTTTAGCGAATGGGAGATCGGTGATGTTACAATGATCTTATACAAGAAGGTCTATCACCTGTTTCACCTGATCATTCCTAATCATGATTACATTGCACATGCCGTTTCAAAAGACGGGCTGACCTGGCGGCGGGTAAAAAATGCGTTGTTTGTAGGAGATCCTGGTGATTGGGATGATGACATGCTCTGGACCATGCAGGTATACGAAGTAGAGGGGCGCTTTGAAATGTATTATACAGGCT
>DASVMC010000358.1:0-3729 GCA_036384555.1 Niabella sp.
TTTAGCAGGAAACGGATACCGGTGTTCCGGGAAGGAAACCTGTTTGCTGCACAATGCACGGTTCATGCTGATCTTTTGAAGCGCTGAGGTGATTTTTGGTGTGGAAAGCCGTTGCTCCGTCCGGTCAGTAAAGGACTGCCGTTCTTCAGCCGTTCCTTTGAGAAAGAGGCGGTAGTAAAATGCGAACCCGTCTTAAAAGAATCATTAATTTCGTAGTACAATGTATAGATTGAAACCTTTGGTATTTTTAATGGTAATAGTAACGGTGCTATGCCCCGCATGTACTTCTAATGCACCTTTGGTAAGTTCATTTCATACAGAGGCATTACACCATAAATGGAAGATAACCGCATTGGAAGGTCTGGAGTTACCCCTGCAGGATGCTTTCCTGGATCTGAGGGATGTATACCATTCTGTTGCCGCTATTGGCTGCGATACCTTAAGTCTGACGCCCAGGCTGGGGTATAACCGGATGGCGTTGGACGACCGCGTACCACTGGATGTCAATAACACCGGTTGTGCAGCTGTTACCACCCGGTCCTTGTTGATACAACAGCTGGCTAATGTATATACATATAAAGTGACCGCAGGCCATCTGGAATTGCTGGATCGCAGGGGAGCCTCCCTTTTAAAAGCGGTGATCGACCCGGATGATGAGCAGGACCGGCTTACCCGCAGGTGGACAATTGTAAAAATGATCAATGTTACCACGGATAGTTTTGCGCTGCTGCAGCCTTTTATTGATCTGACAGATCTGACCCGTGCCACTGCTTTTGCAGGGTGCAACCAACTGCAATTCCAGGCAAAAGCAACGGCGCCCTATTCTGTTTCTTTTAACCGGGTAACCGGCACCCGGCGCTATTGTCAGGCGGCGATGGATTACGAATCGATCCTTACGAAGGCGCTGCCACTGGTTGCGAAATACCAGGTTATCGGAAACCGCCTGAAATTGTTTGATAAGGACAATGTGCTGTTGCTGGAAGGTGTGAGCCCGATACCCGGCGCAGTTCAGGAGCCGGGCTCACTGAAAGGCCCGCTGAACCGGCAGTGGATGCTGACAGGGATGGATGGGTTTACCAAAGAAGAGCTGATGCAGGCAAAAGCCGGTATTGATCTCACCAATTCAGAGAACGCCCATAGCAAGGTTGGATGCAATAATATGCGCCTCAAAACCATACTGCAGCCGGATAACAGGGTACAGTTTACGAACCTGTCTGTAACAAAAATGTATTGTGCTCCTTTTATGAAACTGGAAGCGGCCTATATAGAAAAACTGCAGCAGGTAAGGATGTATACCATTGAAGGACATTTACTTAAGCTGAAAGATGGTGCCGGCAACTGGTTGATCACCGCGGTTGCTGCAGACTGGGATTAGGTAGTATGACAATCATAGCGGAACGATGCAGTGAGTGACACAACCCGGCCGGGTCTTATTCTGCAGCCGGTGAAATACAGGTCCTGTTTAATACATAGTTCTCCCGGAAACAGATTACTGAGTTTAACCAGGAGCTACTTCTGTAAATTTTTTTTACCCAACAAAAATTGCAGGGCCCGGATGAAAAATTTTATGTATGTTTAAAGGTATTTTCAGCTTCTTTTCCAAGAATTTCCTACCTTTGCAGCCTTAAATTCCGTTTTTTGCCTTCCATTGGCTGTTTGTATTTATAATATGCTGATAATGAATGAAATGGAATTTGTAAAACAAATAATTCAACTTTAGAACAATCATGGCAGATTTAAAATTTCAAAGGAACTTTGGTATTGCCGCTCACATTGATGCCGGTAAAACCACTACAACAGAGCGTATTTTACGTTATACCGGTATGATTCACCGGATTGGCGAAGTGCATGAAGGTGGCGCTACGACTGACTGGATGGAACAGGAAAAAGAACGGGGTATTACTATTACCTCTGCTGCGGTAAGCTGCCAGTGGAACTTTCCTACAGATAAAGGAAAAGTAACACCTGACACCAAGAAATATTCCTTCAACATTATTGATACCCCGGGGCACGTGGACTTTACCGTAGAGGTAGAGCGTTCCATGCGTGTGCTGGATGGTCTGATTGCATTGTTCTCTGCAGTAGACGGGGTGGAGCCTCAGTCAGAAACTGTTTGGCGTCAGGCAAACCGTTACCGTGTTCCGCGGATCGGTTTTGTAAACAAAATGGATCGCCAGGGTGCCGACTTCCTGAATGTGGTAAAGCAGGTAAAAGAAATGTTAGGGGCAAAAGCGGTTCCGCTGCAATTACCGATAGGTGCCGAAGATAATTTTAAAGGAGTAGTAGACCTGATTAAGAATACAGGAATTATTTGGGATGATGCAACTGAGGGAATGACTTACACTGAAGTGCCCATTCCGGAAGATATGAAGGCTGAAGTTGAAGAATGGAGAGCGCACCTGATTGAAGCCGTGGCAGAATATGATGATCAGTTGATGGAAAAATTCTTCGATGATCCGAACACGATTTCTGAAGATGAAATCCATGAAGCCATCCGTAAAGCCTGTATTGATCTGAGCATTGTACCGATGATGTGCGGCTCCTCTTTCAAAAATAAAGGCGTACAAACAGCATTGGACGCGGTGTGCCGTTACCTGCCTTCTCCTGTGGATGTTGAAGCGATCGAAGGCCATGATCCGAATGATCCTGAGAAAGTATTGACCAGGAAACCCGATGCAAAAGAGCCCTTTGCTGCATTGGCATTCAAAATCATGACGGATCCGTTCGTAGGACGTCTGGCATTCTTCCGTTGTTATAGCGGTCACCTGGATGCGGGTTCTTATGTGCTGAACGTAAGAAGCGGTAAAAAAGAGCGGATCAGCCGTATCATGAAGATGTTTGCGAATAAGCAAAACCCGATCGATTTTATCGAAGCCGGTGATATCGGAGCTGCGGTTGGTTTTAAAGAAATCAAAACGGGGGATACCCTTTGTGATGAGAACCACCCGATCGTTCTGGAAAACATGTTCATTCCGGAGCCGGTGATCTCTGTAGCGGTAGAGCCTAAAACACAGGCCGACGTTGATAAAATGGGTATGGCCATTGCAAAGCTGGTAGAAGAAGATCCTACATTGCGCGTAAAGACTGATGAAGATACCGGCCAGACCATCTTAAGCGGAATGGGTGAGCTGCACCTGGAGATCATCGTTGACCGTATGCGTCGTGAATTTAAAGTAGAAGTAAACCAGGGTGCGCCCCAGGTGGCCTATAAAGAAGCGTTCAATGCGACCATTGAGCACAGGGAAACCCTGAAAAAACAGACCGGTGGTCGTGGTAAATTTGCCGATATCCAGTTCAGCCTGGGCCCGGTAGATGAGGATTGGAAGAAAGAAAATCCTGACAAGAATTACCAGTTTGTAAATGATATTTTCGGAGGTTCTATTCCGAGGGAATTTGTACCGGCTATCCAGAAAGGTTTTGAAACCTCTATGACCAGCGGTGTACTGGCCAACTACCCGGTAGACAATATGAAGATCCGTGTATTTGACGGAAGCTTCCACGCGGTGGATTCTGATTCTATGTCTTTCGAGCTTTGTGCGAAACAAGGTTTCCGTGAAGCAGCCCGCAAAGCAAAACCCATCCTGCTGGAGCCGATCATGAAAGTAGAAGTGATCACTCCCGAGCAATACATGGGGGATGTGACCGGTGACCTGAACCGTCGTCGTGGTATGATGGAAGGTATGGATACCCGTGCAGGTGCGCAGGTGATCAAAGCCCAGGTGCCTTTGA
>DASVMC010000359.1:0-4048 GCA_036384555.1 Niabella sp.
TTTTTCAATTACTTCCAGGGTATTGAGATAGCTTTCATAGGCTGTATCTCCCCAAGTAAATAAACCATGGGAACCCAGCATAATGCCGCGGATACCCGGGTTATCATCCAGGCATTGTTTTAGCTGCAGCCCCAGGTCAAATCCTGGTTTCTGCCAGGGAACCCAGCCGATCGTTCCGCCAAAAAGTTCTTCTGTGATCTTTTTACCATCCTTTGCCGCAGCAATAGCAATGGCAGCATCCGGATGTAAATGGTCAATATGTTTAAAGGGAAGGAAACCGTGCAGCGGCGTATCGATGGAAGGTGCTTTTGAATTCAGATCGTAAATGCAATGATTGAACAGCTCCACCATTTCATCTTCCTGCTCTATACCCTTATAAATCGCTTTCAGGCTGCGTAACCGGTCTACATATAAAGCGGCCAACCCGCTCTTTTTTAGTGTACCCAGATCACCACCGCTTCCTTTTACATACATGATCTCCTTTTCTTCATTTGTTAAAGGATCTTTAGCCTGCACCTTACAGGAAGTATTGCCACCACCGTAGTTGGTCAGTCTCAGATCGGCCCCTAATAAATTAGAACGATAGATCAACAAAGCCACTTCATCGCCTGCCAGCGCTGCGGCCGCCGCATCATCCCATAAATAACTTACGTACTTAAATGTTTTTGCTTCAACACTCATATTGTTAAATTGTTTTTACACATCATCTCAATGAATTTCCATAACCAACAAGCAATACAGAAACGAGAATAATCAGAATACCGACCACAACAGTAATCAGGGTCTTCCGGCTCACGCCTTTCCATTCTTTTAACACCAATCCCCATATGTTAGCAATCAATATGATAAAAGCCATATGCAAGATCCAGGAGCTGGGACCATTCCCCAGTTTGCTTTCTCCCATTCCATAGAAAAAGAATTGCAGGAACCAGGTAGTACCTGCCAGGGCACAAAAAACAATATTTGACAGAACAGGCGTTTTGGCATTGGTATAATCACCAAAGGTTTTGTTGCGGGCATTCAGGATCAGGCACCAGATCAAATTAGTGGTTAAACCACCCCACAGAATAACGATATAAGATACATTATTCTGGAAGAGGAATTCTCCCTGACCGGGATGGGCTGCTTTCCATAATTCATTGGCAGTGTCTGCCATTGGCTTTCCTGCCTCAATACCAAAATTGAAACACGCGCTTAAGACACCGGAAATGATGGCTACCAATATCCCCAATCCAAATTTATATTCATCTTTCCCTGACAGGTGATCGTGCTCCTGACCAGCCAGCTCCTTCTCTTTACGGGTACCCGCTTTACCAGAAACAATAATACCCGCTATACACACCAGTAAGCCCAGCATAATCACTTTACCCCAGCTGGTGCTGAACAGCATTCCTATCGTATCTTTTCCATCTGTGGGGTTCAGCTGATAATAGATGGCCGGGATCAAAGCTCCAAAAACCATACAAAGCCCCAGGATGATGCTGCTGCCCAGTGATACCCCCAGGTAACGAACACCTAAACCATAGGTCAGTCCGCCAATGCCCCATAGCAGACCAAAGAAATAGGCATATCCCAGTGTAGCGGGTCCGGTTGTTTTAATAATTTCCCAAAAGCCCGGAACAGTTAGCCATGCTGCTAAAGGCGGAACGATCAGCCAGGAAAAAATACCGCCTACCAGCCAGTAAGATTCCCAGGACCATCCCTTTACTTTTTTATACGGTATATAGAAGCTGCCTGAAGCAAAGCCTCCTATAAAATGAAAAATAACTCCTAATAATGCATTCATGAAAGCTCTTTAATCAATAGTTAAGCAATCCTTTGACTTCAAAGATATCAGTTCCCCTGTATTTAACCGTCATGCACTGTCATGGCGCGCATCCTGTCTGTTAACAAAAATAAAAAACCGCTTTCCCGAAAGAAAGCGGCGCCTGTTTTTTTGAAAAAAGTGTACCGTAAAAAGCGGTCTGCCTTTCACTTTACACTTTTTATTTTTTAATGCTAAAACCGATACCCTACTGAAACGCCGAATCCGCCGTTTCTTAATACTGCTCCATTATTGCCGCTATGATCTCTCGGCTCCAGGTTGGTAAAACTGGTTTGACCATTCAGCTGCAGGGAAACACGATTCGCAAATTCATAGCCAATCAATACGTTCCCGCCTACATCAAAACGTCTTCCGTACAAGAGGCTGTTCGGGTCACTATTATCTTTTGCATAATCATTGGTAAAATACAAATCGCCGCTGGTCGTTTCCCCGTTAAACCGGCTTTTGTAAGTACCCGCTACAGAGTAGCCAACGTAGGGTCCCACGCCAATCATAAAATGACCGGCACCAGCCTGTGGTTTAAAAATAAAATTCAGCGGTACCTGCACATTATATACATTCAACCGGGTATAATCGCCGGAGCCTTCCGTTCCGGATACATTGCCCGTATTGATATATTCATCTGCATCGTAGGTTAATTTTGCCCCGCTCATACTAAACAATGCACCCGGCTGAAAAAAGGTTTCGTACCCTATCGGAATATCAAAAGTGATACCGGCGTTGGCACCCGGCGTCAACTGTGCGCCGGTAACTTTATACCCGTTCTCATCCCGGATATAAAGGCTTGAAAGATTCAAACCCGCTTTAATCCCTACATCTACCTGCGCCATAGCAGTTCCGGCAACGGTTATTGTTACTGCCAGGAAAAGCATCTTTAAAAAAGATTTGTTTTGTTTCATCTGTTTGTTTTTTTATGTTTTTAATTGTCAGATGGAATTCGCCAGAATAATCACTGCTTCGTATATGCAAGATCTTCTATAGCTCATTTCATAAAATAAAGAATTTGATGTTAATGGATCCCTCACTCCATTAAGACGTTTTTTGGACGCCAAATAGTTTCATAAGTAGCCTGTACAGCTGTATTTTATCATTTCTTTTACAATTGAAGTACCGGTATCAGGCAGCTATTTCAACTTGTTGGTAAAGTTTCGGGAATGAACGAATGAGGTAAATAGTCCCGCGCCTGCCCGACTGAGTCATCCGGAATTATATATCAGCTCCCTTCTGCGCATGCAGCGGGGGCTTTCTGAAGGCGCATTCCTGTATCGGGACCCTGTAAAGAGCAATCGTTCAAACAATTTTCATTATAAAAATATTATAACTTAGAAATGTTTAATAAAATTTTTATCAAACATAAAATTTAATAAATAAAATAGCTTATAAAAGGATCTCTTTATAAATTTTTTATCAAAAAAAATGTTAAATACATTCTTGTTCTATTAAATTCGTACGACATATAAAAAAAACGGTTCAACTAAGTAACTACGTTGTTTTTCATTTCATAAATTCAAACTAATGAACTCAAACAAAAGGATTGCAACCAATTTTTGCCCGAAATTCTTTTTTTTATTACTGATCGTTCTGCCACTTACCAAAATCAATGCGCAGGTAACCATAAAGGGTACAGTAAAAGATACGGCCCAAAACCCCTTAGCGGGAGCATCGGTGCAGGTAAAAGGAGCGAAAAACGGTGTATTGACCGAATCATCGGGCAATTTTTCTATCGGAGCGCCGGCTTCTGCAGGAACGTTGTTGATTTCCTATGCCGGTTTTGTTACGCAGGAAATACCCTTCTCCGGTAATGTCGAAAACCTGGAAATTCAATTAAAGCGTTCAATAGCCTCCATTGATGAAGTAGTGGTCATTGGCTATGGGAAACAGCGGAAAGGCGACATTACCGGCGCTGTGTCGACGGTGAGCATGAACAAAATAAACGACGTTCCCATAACTAATTTATCCAATGCTTTGGCGGGCAGAGCGCCCGGCATGACGATCATCAACAATTCGGGGCTGGCCGGTGCAGCTTCTTCCATAAGTATCAGGGGAAGCTTTAATAATCCCCTGATCGTTATTGATGGGATCGTTAAAGATAAAGCCGCTTTTGACGCACTGGACCCTAATGAAATAGACCAGTTCAGCGTATTGAAAGATGCCGCTGCTGCTTCCGTTTACGGTGCATCGGCAGGCAGCGGGGTTATTGTGATTACTACCAAAAGAGGGAAC
>DASVMC010000360.1:0-2321 GCA_036384555.1 Niabella sp.
GATCTGGCCGGACGTGTATGTGGGGCCCGGCGTTGATGCCATCCGGAAGGGACAGGATTATAAGATGGACCGTGCGGAGGACCTGATCCTTGAAAAACGGAAACAACAGAAGATTCATTGATGCGCCGTGTTTAGGATAAACGGCTGCCTATTATTGAAATGCCAGCGGATAATGCCGGCGGCCATTATTATAAATTGTTTTATACGCATGGTACCTGGCCAGGGTAAACAGGATGGCAAGTGTACAGAATACCGTCATTACCGGATTGAACCAGGCGGCATGGCTGATATCGATCTCAAGACCCTTTACCGCAAGATTGAAATAAAGATTAGGTAACTGGAAAAGACCTACAAAGACGGTAAAACTGCCTGTGTGTTTCAGGGAAACCAGTTTTTGCAGAGGGCGTTTAAATTTTATATGTACAAAGCAGACAGCAAAAAGACTAAAGACAAATAAGAAAATACAATAAAAGCTGTAGACCCGTTCTGCATTTTGTATTTTGAAAAAGTATACAGGAGCATTCAGCAGGATAAAAAGGAGCAGCGAAACAGCCAGTTTGGGAATGGTAAAATAACTCTTAAAGAGCTGCATTTCCAGTCTGCGGGTAGCTTTTCTGATGGCCGCTTCCCGTTCCTCAATCACTTTTGAAAAACCAAAAATGCCAAAAGACTGATATACCCGGGCAAGCGCGGTCTCAAAGGATGTTTCCGGCTGTGCCTGCATAATTAGTTCAATGCTTTCCGCCAGGTGATCCACCATCTCCTGCCGGAGATCATAATAACGAACGCCTTTCTTTTGGCAGAAGCGATCTAAATCCTGTATTTGTTTATTGCTTAGCATAAGCACTATTTTTTGAAGGCCAACGGATAATTTTTGACAGCTTTCAGATATTGTTTTTTGCCGGCGTTAAAGCTTCCTAATTCAAAGATCAGGAAGATAACACCAATAACCAATAACAAAGGAACCGTCAGCTTTACTTCTGCAAACCCTCTACCGGAGATAAAAAGAAGCACCCTGTATAAATTATACAGAAGAAATAAAGCAACATATGGTTTCCAGTTCAGTCCGTATAATGCAATTAACGGACTGCTTTGTTTGAAGCGGTAGCGAAAATAGAATTGCTGAAAAATATGGAAAAGGACCGGCAGCAGCATAAACCATAAAGCATAGTTTAACTGAGTATCAATAGCCGGGATCATGAGCACAGGAATAAAGGCAAATACCAGCAGGCCAATGCTCAAAAGGATCCTGGGTAATCCAAAATAACGGTGAATCAGCTGCCAGTATTCTTTTTTATAATTCCGGGTAATACTGTTGCGCCGCTCATCAACAAGGTGTGAAAAGCCGGCACTGCCAAATGCATTGTAAACAATTACCAGCGTCTCGTCAAAGGAATTTGTTGGATCAGCTGCCATTGTCTCTTCAATACTTTCTGACAGGTGGTCTACCAGCTCCATCCTCAGGTCATAATAATAAACACCTTTTTGCAGACAGAACTGATCAATGATTGCTATTTGTTCATCCGTGAGCATCTTATGCTAATTTGGGATTAAAGATCAGTTGTAAGGTATTTTTAAACGCTTCCAGTTCTGTTATTGAACGGGCCTGTTCTTTTTTACCGGTTTCGGTAAGCGAATAGTATTTGCGTATCCGGCTGCCAATATGCTCGGTCTGCACTTCCAGTACTCCTTCTGCTTCCAGCCGGTGTAATAAAGGATACAAAGCCCCTTCGGTTATTTTTAATGCTCCGGCGGTCAGCTCCTTTACCTTCTGGGTAATCTCGTAGCCGTACATCCGTCCCTGCTCTTTCAGGAGCTTTAGCAAAATGGGTTCCAGGCAACCTTTGTATAAGGCAGTTTTATTCATTTCTGCGAATTTCAGCCTAAAGATACATAAGAAATGGATACATAGGTATCTTGTGTATCTGTTTTTTTAAAAAATTAATAAAGCGTAAATGCATCCCGGTCTTTCCAAAAGGGGAAATGATTTCTTATTTCCTGCAACTTTTCCCTGGAAAGGGTACTGGTAAAGATGTCTTCTGTTGCCGCCTGCTGATAAAGGAGTTCACCCAAAGGATCGATGATCATACTGTCGCCGTTGTAACCGATCTGATTTCCGTCTTCACCTACCCGGTTTACGCCTACCACATAACACTGGTTTTCTATGGCGCGCGCCTGCAGCAGCGTTTTCCAGGCCCGGCTGCGCCGCTGGGGCCAGTTGGCTACATTAATCAGGAGGTCATATTCCGGCGTCTGATCTGCGGCTGGAGCACTTGCCTGGCGGGCCCAAACCGGGAAACGGAGGTCATAGCATATTTGCA